>PKZI01000234.1 GCA_003133005.1 Acidimicrobiaceae bacterium
CTGTTCGGCGGCGCGGGCGTGGGTAAGACCGTGTTGATCATGGAGATGATCCGTCGCGTGGCCGAGCAGCACGACGGCGTGTCGGTCTTCGCCGGCGTTGGTGAGCGGACCCGCGAGGGCACCGACTTGTTGCTCGAGATGCGCGAGTCGGGCGTCATCGAAAAGACCGCGCTGGTCTACGGGCAGATGGACGAACCGCCGGGGGTGCGCCTGCGCGTGGCGTTGGCCGCGCTCACCATGGCCGAGTACTTCCGCGACGTGAAGAACCAGGACGTCTTGTTGTTCATCGACAACATCTTTCGTTTCGTCCAAGCCGGTTCTGAGGTCTCGACGCTGCTGGGCCGTATGCCGAGCGCGGTGGGGTACCAGCCCACGTTGGCNNGTGCCCGCGGACGACTACACCGACCCCGCACCCTTCACGACCTTCACGCACCTTGACGCGACGACCGAGCTCAGCCGCCAGACGGCGGCCCTGGGGATCTATCCCGCGGTCGATCCGCTCAGTTCGACGTCGAACATCCTCGCACCGGAAATTGTCGGCGAGCGTCACTACGGCGTCGCGCGCGACGTCCAGCAGATCCTCCAGCGCTTCAAGGAGCTCCAGGACATCATTGCCATCCTGGGTCTTGACGAATTGTCCGAGGACGACCGGATCACCGTCTCGCGTGCGCGCAAGATCCAGCGTTTCCTTTCCCAACCAATGTTCGTCTCGAAGATCTTCACGGGTATCGACGGCGTGAACGTCCCCCTGCAAGAGACCATCGAGTCCTTCGAGCATCTCGTCAAGGGCGACCTCGACCAGTACCCCGAGCAGGCGTTCTTGAACGTGGGTGGCGCGTCGGACGTCGAACGCAAGGCCGCCGAGATCGCGAAGGGTTAGTTCGTGGCAACGCTGTTCGCAGAAATCGTCACGCCCGAGGCCGCGTTATGGTCGGGCGACGCGACGGCCTTGATCGCTCGCTCGTCCGACGGTGACTTCACGATCCTGCCGCAGCACACGCCCACGGTGGGCGACCTCATACCGGGCGTCGTTCGTGTCGAGACGACCGACGGCGAGCAGTCGTTCGTCGTGCACGGCGGCTACTTCCAAGTCGCTGCGGACGAGCGACCCGAGACCACGCGCGCCACGGTCCTCGCCGGCATCGCGGAAAAGATCAGCGACATCGACGTGCCGCGCGCGCGTGCGGCGAAGGAAGCCGCCGAGACCCAATTGGCCGCTCTCGCACGCGAGGACGGCGACGAGAGCGCGGCGCGACGTCTCGCTCAAGAGGCGCTCACGCGTGCGGATCTTCGACTGAGTGCGACCGGTAACTAGAAACCAGCGGTCGTGAACTCTTGGAGTTTGTCGTGACGGTGAAAGGTCTCGATGGTGCGCACCGTGCCCGAGCGTGAACGCACGACGAGCGACTGGGTCGTCGCACCGAAGTCGTAGAAGCGAACCCCGCGCAGGAAATCCCCGTCGGTGATCGCGGTCGCCGAGAAGAAACAGTTGTCGCTCGCGACGAGGTCGTCGGTCGAAAGAACGCGGTTGAAGTCATAACCGAGGCTCTCGGCGTAGCGCTGTTCCTCCTCGTCGCGCGCGTGCAGGACACCTTGGATCTCGCCACCCAGTCCCTTTAAGGCCGCGGCCGCGATGACGCCCTCGGGTGTGCCGCCAATCCCGAAGAGCACGTCGGCGCCCGAGTTGGGCCATCCGGTCGCGATCGCGCCCGCGACGTCGCCGTCGAGGATCGATAAGACCCGCGCACCGGTCTCGCGCACTTCTTCGACCAGTGAATCGTGGCGCGGACGATCGAGCACGACGACGCCGAGTTCTTGGATTGGTTTCTTCAGTCGTTTCGAGAGTTCGTGAAGGTTGTCGGTCGCTGACGCGTTGACGTCGACCGCGCCGCGACCTCGCGGGCCCACGGCCACTTTCTTCATGTAGACGCACGGACCGGGATTGAACATCGTGCCGCGCTCGGAGAGCGCGATGACCGACAGCGCGCCGTTTTGACCCTTCGCCGTCAGCGTCGTGCCGTCCACGGGATCGACCGCGACGTCAACGAGCGGCGGACGACCGTCGCCAATGCGCTCGCCGTTGTAGAGCATGGGCGCCTCGTCCTTCTCACCTTCACCGATGACGACGATGCCGTCCATCGTGATCGCCCCGAGCACGAAGCGCATGGCGTCGACCGCTGCGCCGTCGGCGGCGTTCTTGTCGCCTCGTCCCGACCAACGAGCGGCCGCGATCGCGGCGGCTTCGGTGACGCGAATCATCTCCAGGGCGATGTTGCGGTCGGGCCTCGAAGGTGGCTTCACACGGCCCAGCGTACTCGGGGACCCTTTTAATTGCTGGGTGCAAAGGGGTTGGTGCGAACAAACGGCAATACTTGAAGGGTGAGTTCTCTCGTCGTAAAGCCCGCTGGTCCCCTCGACGGCGACGTACTCGCCCTCGGCGCGAAGAACGCAGTCCTCAAGGAAATGGCGGCGTGTCTGCTCGCGACGGGCGAACACGAACTCACCAACGTGCCCGACATCACCGACGTCTCGGTCATGGCCGAGTTGCTGAGCGCGCTGGGATGCACCGTCACGCGCCCGCGCGCCCACGAGCTTCGAGTCAACGTGCCCGAGGCGAAAGACCTTCACCCCATTGCTCCCGCGCACCTCTTTGAAGCAATGCGCGCGTCGATCGTCGTACTCGGACCGCTCCTCGCTCGTTGTGGCGAGGCGAATATGGCCTTACCCGGCGGGGACGACTTCGGTCAGCGACCGATCAACTTTCACACCGACGGACTTTCGGCGATGGGCGCGACGTTCGCGAACGACCGGTCCTCGATTCACGCGACGGTCGCGCGTGGGCGTCTCTACGCGACGCGCATCACCCTCGAGTACCCGAGCCACACGGCGACTGACAACTTATTGATGGCGTGCGTGCTCGCTGACGGGCGGTCGGTGATCGACAACGCGGCGCGCGAACCAGAGGTCGAGGACCTCGGACGCCAACTGATCGCCATGGGCGCGCACATCGAGGGACTGGGTACCTCGCGACTCACCATCGACGGCGTGAGTGAACTGATACCCGCGCGTCATCGGGTGCTCACCGACCGCGTCGTGTCCGCCACGTATCTGGCGTCGGGCTTGATCACCGGGGGAGCGGTTCGCGTGCTCGACGCGCGACCCGAGCACATGGAGATGTTGCTGCGAAAGATCGACGCCATGGGTGGTCGCGTCGACAAGGAAGGTGAGGGTGTCCAGGTCGCAGGACCTGATCGGCTGAAGGCCTGTGACGTCGCGACGTTGCCCTATCCCGGTGTCGCCACCGACTACAAGCCGCTGATAACCGCGATGTTGAGCGTCGCCAAGGGAGTGTCGGTCGTCACTGAGAACCTGTTCGTCGGCCGCTTTCGCTACGTGGACGAACTGGTGCGCCTGGGCGCGAGCATCACGACCGAGGGCCATCACGCGATGATTCGCGGCGTCGAGAGCCTCCAGGGCACCTCGGTGCGCGGCACCGACATCCGCGCCGCCGCCGCGCTCGTGCTCGCCGGGCTGGTCGCGACGGGCGAGACGACCGTGAGCGGGCGCGAACACCTCGAGCGTGGTTACGACGACTTCGTAGGTCACCTCCAGAGTTTGGGTGCCGCCGTCGAGAGGGCTGAATGATCCCTCGCGATCCGAGCGAACTCTTCGCGCTCGCGAACAACGGCTCGCGCACCGCGCTCGCACGACTGCTCAGTTACGTCGAGGCCGGTGGCGCGCCACAACGCGAGACCGTGGCGCTCGCCTACCAGGCGGCGTCGCCCTACGTCGTGGGCATCACCGGCGCACCGGGCGGGGGTAAGTCGACGCTCACCGACCGACTGCTCACGTTCAGTCTCGAGCGAAGGTCGCTCGGTCGCGACGGCGACTTCGATCAAGTGGGCGTGCTCTGCGTCGATCCCAGTTCGCCCTACACCGGTGGGGCGATCTTGGGCGACCGCGTGCGGATGCAAGACCACGCGACCGACGAGCGCGTCTTCATTCGTTCCATGGCGACGCGCGGGCACCTGGGCGGACTCTCGCTCGCGGTGCCCGACGCATTGCGCGTACTCGGCGCGGCGCACTTTCGCCTCGCCTTCGTCGAGACGGTGGGCGTTGGCCAGATGGAGGTCGAGATCGCGTCGGCCGCGGACACGACCGTCGTCGTGACCAATCCGGGCTGGGGCGACGCCATGCAGGCCAACAAGGCGGGACTCCTCGAAGTCGCCGACGTCTTTGTCATCAACAAGGCCGATCGGGCGGGCGTGCGTGAGACGCGTCGCGACCTCGAACAGATGCTCGATCTGGGAACCCACGAGTGGCGACCGCCGATCATTGAGACCACCGCCACCAACGCAGGGGGCGTCGAGCAACTCTGGGACGCGCTCGTCGCGCACCGCGACTTCGTGCGGGGGCCGAACTTCGACGCGCATCGCCGAAAGCACCTAGCACGTGAACTCGACAAGGTCCTCGCCGTGATGCTGCACGCCCAAGTCACCGAACTCGCGCACGGCGACTCCTACGACGCGCAAATTGACGCACTGCTCGCGGGCACGACCGATCCGTATCACGCCGCCGAGACATTATTGGCGCGCTCGTGATCGCGACGTCCACGGCCTACGACTTGGTCTTTCTCGTGCACATCCTGGCGGCGGTGACGACGTTGATCGTCTTTCTCGTGATGCGTTTCGCCGCGCTCGCGGTCGTGCGTGGTGCGCCAAGCGCCACCCAGAAAGCTCGGTTCCCGAGTCGACGAAATTACGCGGCGCGCGCGCTGCACGTGTTGCCCGTGACGGGCCTGATCATGTCGCTCAGTGGCGACAGTTCGGTGTCACTGACGCGTCCGTGGGTAGGTGTCGGGATTGTCTGCTACATCCTCGCCGCGGGCCACCTCGAGGCGCGCACCCTGCCCCAAGAGCGAGTGATGAGCGAGGTGATCCACGTCGACGGCATGGCGTCGCGCGAGCGGGGCCGAAAACTCGTGACGTCAGTTGACGTGCTGCTCGCACTCGTCGCGGTGGCGTTCATCTCGATGTTGGTGCAGTACTAGAGAAACGAGGCGTGTCCGACCATGCCCGCGGCGACGGTGGCATTGGTCACCTCGTCGATCAGCACGAAACTTCCCGTGACGCGGTTCTGGCCGTAATCGTCGACCACGAGTGGATCGGCGGTCTGCAGCGTGGCGAGCCCGATCTCGTTGGTGGCGAGGCTGGTCGTGTCGCTCACGCTCAGGTTCGTGATGTCAACGACCCCCGCGAGCGACGCGACGCGAACGGGCGTCACCTTGGTGGTGTGCTTGAGGCGCAACCGCTGACCAACGGCGAGAGGACTCTCGCCGAACCAGCAAATGGTGGCACTGAACTCCTTGGTGACCGTGGGAAGCGGCTCGGTGGCGATCATGTCGCCTCGCCCGGCGTTCGTTTCGGTCGTGAGGTCGACGTCGATCGACAGCCCGGTCGTGGCTTGATCGAGTGGTGGTCCACCAAGATTGAGTGCGCCAATGGTCGTCTCGATGTTCGCGGGAAGCAGCGTCACGGTGTCGCCCACGCGGAGTGGCGCCCCGTTGAGCATGCCCGCGTAGGTACGACCGCCGCCGGGCTGGCGGAGCACCCACTGGACCGGTAGGCGCGCGCCGTGGTTGGTCCGCGTCCACGAACCAGCGTCGGAGGTCTCGAGGGCGGCGAGTACGGTCGGTCCCTCGTACCAGGGGGTGTTCGCCGATACGTCCACGACGTTGTCGCCGTAGAGCGCGGAGATGGGGATGCACGTGACGTGCTCGAAGCGCAGTTCGTGGGCGAGCGTCTCGAGTTCGTCGACGATTCCCAGGTACGCACTCTCGGACCAATTGACCTCGTCCATCTTGTTGACCGCCACGACGATGGTGCGCACCCCGAGCAGGGCTGCGATGACGAGGTGGCGTCGCGACTGTTCCTTCAGTCCGTGCTCGACGTTGAGCACCACGAGGGCAAGGTCGGCCGTCGAGGCGCCCGTCGCCATGTTCTTCGT
>PKZI01000123.1 GCA_003133005.1 Acidimicrobiaceae bacterium
AAGTTCTGCTTGTCGGCGGCGGCGGGAAATTCCCAGTCGATGTTGAAGCCGTCGAACAAGCCCGGCGCGGTGATGGCGCCGTTCCAGTCGCTGCCCACATTGCCGACCACAAACATGTCGATGCAGGAGGCGACCAGGGCCTTGCGGCCCGCTTGGGTGCTGGCGGCGGTGGAGAAGGCCTGGGCGGCGGCGGCGCCCGCGCCCCCGAGGGAGATCACGGTCTTTAGCTGGGGGTGCAACTGCTTGAGCTTGAGGATCTCGGCAAAATTGCCATAAAGCGGCCAGACGCTTGGGATGCCTCCGACGGCGGGAAGATTGTTGTTCTCGAAATCGGCCCAGGCATCGGCGACGGCGCAGGTGTTGGCGGTGGGGTCGGCGGCGTTCGCAGACACATTGCCGAAGGCGTAGATCAGATGCGACAGCCTGGCGGCGGAGCCGTTGCTCTCGAGGTTCGCGAGGTTGTAGCCGGCGTAGTAGATGCTCCACTCCTCAAACCATCCGGCGAGGATCTTCTCATTGGGATTGGGCGCTTCGGCGCGGGCGAGGGTTCCGCAAGCAAGAAACAAAACCATGCTTGCCAGCAAAGCGGAGGAGGTGCAGAGGACGAGCCTTTGTCTCATTGCCAAGTATCTCTTTCCATGTTGAGGGTGACAGCCCGGCAAGTATAGACCGCGGGAGTACCTGTGTCTTTATGGATTTGAGTGATAACCAGCGGGGTTTCCGAGTGGTATCCCCCGCCTGCCCGGTCGAGGGTTCCGCGGCTGCGGGGGGTGGGGAAATCCGAAGAAGGCGACGGCACCCTGAGCCATCGGGGGGCGCGGTCCTGTACGCCCGCGTGCATGCACACGCAATTACCGGAGCGGCACTTTCCATGTCGGTCGCTCCTCGGTAATATGGTCGCCATGTCCTTCACACCCAATCGCCGAAGCTTTCTTATCGCCAGCGGAATGACCGCCCTCGCCTCCACCCGCGTCCTTGGCGCCAACGACAAGCTCCGCGTCGGAGTCATTGGTGCCGGCGGCCGGATGCGCAACCTGCTCGACGCCGCCGACAAGATCGGCGGTTACGAGATCGTCGCCGTCAGCGACGTCTACGGCCCGCACCGCGAAGCCGTCAAGGAACGGTCCAACGGCGTCGCGACCACCCACCTCGACTATCACGAGGTGCTGGCCCAGGAGGTCGACGCGATCTTCATCGCCGCGCCCGACCATTGGCACGTTCGCATGGCGGTCGACGCCCTGGCGGCGGGCAAGGATGTTTATCTTGAAAAGCCAGTCACCCACACCATCGAGGAGGGCGCAACGCTGACCCACGCCGTGCGCTCCAGCAAGCAGGTGCTGCAATGTGGCATGCAACAGCGCAGCTGGACCCACTTCCAGAGCGCCGTCGACCTCATTCAAGGTGGGAGTCTCGGCCGCGTGACCCAGGTGCGGACCTACTGGTGGCAAAACTACCAGCGCAACTGGGTGCCGAAGCCTATCGACACCCAGGCCCTCGATTGGAAGATGTGGCTGGGCTCCGCGCCGGAGCAGCCGTTCAGCGAGGAGAAGTACAACCGCTGGCGCTGGTTCTGGAATTTCGGCGGCGGCGCGATGACCGACCTTTTCACTCATTGGATCGATGTCGTGCATTGGGCCATGAAATCCGACACGCCGCGCGAGGCACAGATGCTCGCCGACAAATATGTCTTCGAGCAATGGGATTGCCCGGACACTATCCAGGCGGCCTTTCGGTATCCGGGGTTCGATGTCGTGTACGAGGGCATGATGAGTTCGTCGATCGACGACGGGGGCCTGGAATTCCGCGGCACCGAGGCGACCCTCAAGCTCAACCGCAGCGGTATGAGCGTCTATCGTGAGGGGCTGCAAGGCAAGGAGAACCCGATCCTTACCGAGACCAGCTTCCGCGACGGCACCATCACTCAGTACGTGCCGTTCGACCGGCGCGCCTGGCATGCCGGCGAATCGGTGTTCGAGGGCCGCAGCCGCTGCAACGATTTCTCCATCGGCATCGAGCTGGAAGGCTGCGACACGCAGCCGTTCAGCGATGCGCAGTATGCGACGCTGATCGCGGCGACCCGCGCGCTGCTGCCGGCCTATCCGGCGATCACGCCGCGGCGCATCACCGGGCACAGCGACATCGCCCCGGTGCGCAAGACCGCTCCCGGCCCGCACTTCGACTGGGCTCGTTACCGCACTGGCTTGGCCGGCCTGTGAAACTGCTCGCCATGCTGCTGGCCCTGGGTTTCGAGCGGCTGTTCTCGCCTCACCGCGACTCCGCCAATCGCCGTGAAGTCTGGGCCTTTCTGCAAAGGCTGCTGCCCTTGCCCGCGTTCTGGCAGGCGGCGGCGATGCCGCCGCTGTTGGTGATCGTGCCGGCGCTGCTGGTGCTGCTGCTCGAGCGCGAAATTCAGGGCGAGCTGTTCAAGCTACCGTTCCAGGCCCTGGTGCTGTTCCTGTGCCTGGGGCCGCGCGATCTGGCCGACGACGTGCAGAAGCTGCGCGCCGCGCGCGCCGCCGGCGATAGCGAGACGGTGACGCGGCTCAGCGGCAGCCTGCAGATGGGCCCGGAGCCGGATGCCGACCATCGCAGCCTGCTCGGCGCGCTGTTCATCCAGTCGCACGAACGCCTGTTCGGCACGCTGTGGTGGTTTCTCGCCCTCGGCCCCGCGGGCGCGGTGCTATACCGGCTGGCGAGCCGGCTGCCGGGATTGATCGAGGACGCCGCGAGTCCGGCTGCGCGCGGCGCGGCCTTGCTGCATGCCGTTCTGGCCTGGATCCCGTTGCGCCTGACCAGCGTGCTCTACGGCCTTGCCGGAAGCATGGACGATGCGCTGACGCATTGGCGTCAGCTGCGGCGCAGCGTCCACCCCGACTGGCGGCGCCAGACCTGGACCGTGCTCGCCACGGTGGCCAGCGCCGCCCTGGACTGGGAGGATAGCGGCGGTCCGGTGGTGGCTTCCTCGCTCGATGCGGCGCTGGCCGAGGTGCTGCGCATGCAGCAGCGCGCGCTGCTGATCCTGCTGGCGCTGGCGGCGCTGTTCACCGCCGGTTCCTGGATCGCATGAAGCGATTCTTGTTGCTGGGCGTCCTTGCGTTCGCGGCGGCGGCCTTTGCTGGCGACGGTGCGGCGGCGCCGCAGCGGGTGGTGACGCTGGCACCGCACCTGACCGAGCTGGTCTGCGCCGCCGGGGGCTGCGGCAAACTAGTCGGCGTTTCCGCATACAGTGACTATCCGCCGCAGGCCGCGCTGCTGCCGCAGATCAGCGATGCCGCCACGGTCAATCTGGAAGTCGTGTTGGGCCTGAAGCCGGACCTGGTGCTGGCCTGGGATGGCGGTACCTCACAGGAGACCATCGCGCGGCTGCGCGCCGACGCACAGCCCCAGGTGGTGCGGCGAGGAAAGCTTCAGGAGGAGATCGTCTCGCTCGAGGCGTCCTTGGACGACGAGTTGGTCTCGTTGGCCACCAATCGTGAGGAGCGTGCGGCGGCTTTGTCACCGGAATTGCTCACCCGTTACACCGCGGCCCTAGCGCACGCGGGTACGTCAGGCGCGGCGCAAATTGACGGCGGCAAGTGCGATGGTTGTCGCATCGCACTTTCGCCACTGGACCTCGATCGATGGAAAACCCGACCCGAGGGTACTTTCATGGCGTGTCCCGAGTGCGGGCGGTTGCTCCTTCCGTGATTATCTTCGTTCGACACGGCCAGACAACCACGAACGCGCAACGATTGCTCGTAGGCCGGTCCGATCCGGATCTCACCGAACTCGGCGTCGCTCAGGCGCACGCTCTAGGTCCATTTCTTCGCGACGTGAAGGAGGTGTGGACTTCACCACTTCGCCGAGCGCGCGAAACGGCGAGAATCGCCATGCCGGACTTGGTCGCGACGGTGAAGGAGTCCTTCATCGAGGTTGATTACGGGGCGCTCGAGGGAAAACCCGTAACAGCTCTTGCGAGCGAGCTCTGGGAGCGAGATCACGACCTGGCGCTCGGTGACGGCGAATCACTCGCGTCGGTCGACACGCGCGTACAGCGCGAACTTGACGCGATGCTCTTTGATTCGACGAGCCTCTTGCACCAAAGCGACGGACACCTCGCGATTGTGAGCCACGTGTCGCCAATTAAGTCGGCCGCCGTGTGGGCCTTGGGCGCACCACCTTCGACGGTCTGGCGAATGCGACTTGACAATGGATCGATCACGACGGTGGGCGTTCGTCAGACCAGTCCGTTGTTGGTGCACTTCAACATGGTGCCTACCTTGGCGTGATCAGCGAAGTGCGACGTAGAGGGCGGCGAAGTGAAATCCGGCGCCGAGGAGTGTGCACGCGTGAAAGAGTTCGTGGTAGCCGAAGTACTTGGGTGAGAGTTTCGGGCGTTTGGCGCCGTAGAACACGGCGCCGACCGAGTACGCGAGTCCGCCGGCGATGACGAAGGAAAAACACAGCGGGCCACCCCCTCGATATATCTGAGGCATCACGGTCACCGCGGCCCAACCAACGACGAGGTAGGGAAGGGTGTTCACCCATTTGGGCGTATCAAGGGCGAGTTGTCGGATGGTGATTCCTACGACCGCGCCACCCACAATGACGAGAAGCAGTACGAGTCTGATGGTGCCGTGCATGGTGAGGCCCGCGATGCCGAGATAGCTTCCAGTGATGGCGAGAAAGATTGCCGAATGATCGGCCCTCTTCCACGCGCGTCGTTTCGAAGGCGACCAATTCACGCGATGAAACAGCGAGCTCGTGATCATCATCGACGCGACTCCAAGGACGTAGCAGAGTACCCATCCGCGTTGACTCCACGTGCTCGCGCGCACCAGCAAGATGGGCGAGCAACCGAGGAGCACGATCGCGCCCACAACGTGCAACCAACCACGCAACAGAGGTCGCTGTGCGACGACGCGCTGGGCCGTAGGGGTGACACTGGTCATGGCCCCACCCTACGATGGCGGTTTTGTCTCGAAGGCTCTTTAAAAACAACGAGGCCCGCTCGCCCCGAAGATCGGGTCAAGCGGGCTCACGATGTTTGGCCCCCCCAGCCAATAGTCAAGAAGATACCCTGCAAACTCCCGCTACTCTGAGCGAAGATTCAAATAATCAATGGATTGTGCATAACTTCACATAGAAGGAGACATCGTGGAGCGAAGGAAATTAGGCGCGAATCTCGAAGTCTCGGCCCAAGGACTCGGTTGCATGGGGATGAGCGAGTTCTACGGCGAAGTCGACGACAACGAATCGATCGCCACGATTCACGAGGCGCTTGATCGAGGGGTGAATTTCCTCGACACCGCCGACATGTACGGTCCCTTTGTCAANNCGTGGGCCGCGCAATAAAGGACCGGCGCAGCGAAGTGGTACTCGCGACCAAATTCGGCAACCAACGCGGTGACGACGGTACCTATATCGGGATCAACGGGACGCCAGAGTACGTTCTCAAGGCGTGTGACGCTTCACTTCGCCGCTTGGACGTGGAAGTGATTGACCTGTATTACCAGCATCGCGTCGACCGAACGGTGCCCATTGAAGAGACGTGGGGAGCGATGAAGTCACTCGTCGACGCGGGCAAGGTTCGATATCTCGGAATCTCAGAGGCGTCGTCGGCGACTATCGAACGTGCTCACGCGGTGCATCCCGTGACCGCACTACAGAGTGAGTATTCACTCTGGACTCGCGACCCCGAGGACGACGTCCTCGACACTTGTCGTCGCCTCGGCGTTGGTTTCGTTGCGTACAGTCCACTCGGTCGAGGGTTCCTCACGAGCGAATCGGCGAATCGAGACGCGCAGGATCCGAAGGACTTTCGCAGCGTGAATCCTCGTTTCGTGGGCGAGGCGGGTGAGAACAACTTGAAGTTGGTCACGAACCTCGAAACCATTGCCCGAGAAAAGCAAGTGAGCGTCGCGCAATTGGCGCTCGCGTGGGTACTCTCGCGCGGTAGCGACGTCGTTCCCATTCCGGGGACCAAACGACGAAAATGGCTACTCGAAAATATCGCGGCGGGTGACATCGTCTTGAGTGAAAGCGACGTGGCTGCCCTCGAGGCAGCGGTGCCGCGCGACGCCGTCCAAGGACTGCGGTATCACGAACGCTCCATGGGAACCCTCAACGGCTAAGCAGGCGGAGCACGCCGTTCGACAATTCGTAAATCTCGTCACACCAATTCATCACTCGCTCGTCGTGAGTGGCGACGATGATCGTCGCGTCATGTGTCGCGAGTAGCTCCAGCACGCGGTCGGTTTCGTCGATGCCAAGACCGCTCGTTGGTTCGTCGGCGATGAGTACTCGGGGACTGGTCACGAGTGACCGCGCGAGCGCCACGCGTTGGCGCTCACCTCGCGAGAGTTCTTCGAACCTCGTTGTTTCACTAGTCTCGATGCCCAACATCGAGAGGTCGCTCGCCATATTTCGCTCGCTCGTTCGCCCGAGACTCACGACGTCGCGCGCGTAGCCCCGGGTGAGACCCGGTTCGGCTGCGACGTAGGTCATCATTTCACGTAGTTGCGCCTCGTCGATGTCGCGAACGCGGACGTCGCCAATCGTGACCTCGCCCGAGAACACCGGGTCGAGCCCACAGAGGACTCGAAGGAGCGTGGACTTTCCTGCCCCTGAGGATCCGACCACGGCGACGCGTCGCCCGGGCGTGATGACGAAGTTGGCGTCAAGCACGAGATCAGACTCGTCTTCGCGTACCCGAAGGTGGTCCGCACGAATCGTCGAGTCGAGGGGCCAGGGCGTGCGTCCTTGGAAAGGTCCCTCGTCGAGTGCCTCGAGTCGTTCGCTCGCGCCGCTAACCGCCGCGGCAGTGTCGAGCGCGAGCCGAATGCTGGCGAGTGAATCCGCGGTCGCGACCGCAAGGAGCGCAACGACGACGAGCCACGTGGGCGAGCTTTGAGGTGCAGCGAACCAGAGGATTTGCAATGCCACGAGACCAGCGATGAGTGGCACTGCCATTGAACGTTGTTGCACTCGTTGGTGAAGTCGCTCCGCCAACGCGAGATATTTGCGGCGCTTCTCGAACCGTTCGTCCGCAAACGATTCACGCCCGAGCAATGAAAATTCGGGCGTCACCGCGCTCAGTTCGACGAGAGTCCCCTGGAATGCGCCTCTCGCACGGCGAAGGGTCCGATCGGCTCGCACGAGGCTCCCGACATTACTGACGAGCAGCACTGTTGCCACGATTTGAATGAGCACGTACCACATTGCGACAGTGAGCCATTTTCCGTGCGGAGGGAGAAGTGCGATGACGACGTCGCTCAGCACAAACGTGACGATCGTGTTTATGAAAGGAAGCGCGAAGCGTAGCCAGAGGTCCTGGAGTTCGTCAGTGTCGCGAAGCGATCGTTCGAGTAGATCACCCGACGAATGCGTGCGCCACCGCGAATAGTCCCATCGACCTACGCTCGCGACCAACCACCGCCGCCAGCGCGTCACCGACGCGAAGCCGAGCCGATGGGCGCTGAGGCGTTCGGCGAAACGGAGTGGCGATCGAGTGAACGCCAGTACTTCAATGATAATGAGTACTCCCGCCACCGCACCAAGGCCTGGACGGCGGGCACTTTGCACGAGCAAACCCACTGCGCCAACCAAGAGGCCCACGCTCGTAATGCTCGCGACGCTACCCATCATGATGGCTCGAATGAGTTCGCGCCGCGGTGGTTGGGCACGACGGAGCCATCGAAGGAGTCGGCGCAGATCGGTGTTCATTGCTTGACCTCGATGTTCTTGTAAGGAGGGGACAGCAAAGCATCGTTCACTGTTGCCTCCACTACGGAAACACCGTCGAGGCTCCTTAAGAATCGTCGCAATGACTCACGAGCACGTTCGTCCATAACCCCAGCGATGTCGTCGAGCACGAGCAACGCGGGTTCCGCGAGCACACAGCGAGCGAGCGCGAGACGAACCTCCTCACCCGTGCTGAGTCCGCGGCCGTCGGCGAGAAGTACGACGTCAAGGTTCGCGAACCTGTCGCTCGTCAGACCGAGCTCTGTCAGTACTGCGTGCACTTTGTCGCGGGAAATCGCGCGCCCGAGCGCCAGATTCTCGTACAGCGTGCCAGCGACGAGTGCGCTCTCGACACTCACGTAGCCAATAACCACGTCCGCGTGCGCGCCGTGTCCCGACGCCGGCTCTCGCCATCCGAGCAATGTGTGCAGCAACGTGGTCTTGCCGCTTCCCGAAGGTCCCGTGATCAGTATTCGTTCTCCTCGTGCCACGCGGAACTCGTAGCGGGTCGGACCCGCCTGGGTAACGAGTTGCTCGGCAAGGATGAGCGCTTCAGAGGTTAGAGTCTGAACCGTTGATGGGGCTGCGAGAGCGGCCATTGACTTCTGCGCGTCCTCACGACGGTGGAATTCAACTCCGAATCTCCTGATACTCAGGAAGATTTCACTCGTGACCAGTACGGCAACGAGCGCGTGCGCAAGCGAGAGATGACCTTCAAGTAAGCGAAAGCCCACCACCATCGCGACGAGCCCAATACTGACACCACTGAGAAACTCGGTGACCAGCGAGGATTCGAGCGCGACGCGAAGTGCGCGCATGGCGATCGCGTGTTCGGAGTCCGAAATTGCGGCGATCTCATCCGCGCCGTAATCCACTGCGCCGAGCGCGCGAAGCTCGGGTGAATGATTCAGTAACTCAAGTTGACGAACTGTGAGTAGCGCTCGACGACGCTGGTAGTCCTGCGCGAGCGCCTCACTTCGTCGACCGGCGCGTTGATAGAGCGGTATGGCTAACGCCATGAGTACCACGGTGATGAGCGTGCTCAACCAACCTGCCGCCCAGTACACAATGACGAGACCGACGACGCTCGCACGAGCGCTCGTGGCGAGCGTCTCGAGCGACGGTCCATTGGCGACCTGGTCAATGGCCAGTGCGAGGTCCCCGCGACTGCGTTCACCCTCACCTCGAGGTACGCGCAGATGAGTTAGCAGACGTTCACGCCACGCACTTCGAACGAGTCGCGTGGTCCGGATATTCCATTCGTTGAGTGCGCTCGCGAGAATCCAGCGGCCCGTGAGTACGAGCGAAAGAATGACAAGGCCTGTCGACGTCGAATGGTGCGCGATCTTGGTGAGTGCGTAGGCGCTCGCGACGGCGAGGACGAGGGAAATGATGACATTTACTACACCGATGAAACGGGCCGAGGTGACAAATGAGGACTCTCGAGGAGCGAAGTTTTGACCTGAGACCACTAGGTAATGCTAATGAGTCGATTGATACCTACACGAGGTCGTCGCGGTGCGGGAGTAATTTTGCTGGCCCGTTCAACCAATCTCGTAGTGCTTTGGTGGCGCGGCAATCATCTTCGTTATACGCCAGTAGACGCTTGCGCGACGCCTCGGCCTCGTCTTTTCCTGACGTCGCGACTTCGTACCAGAGCATCGACGCTTCGCCACTAGGGTTTTCGTCTCGCCATTCGTAACCAGCCATGGTCGCGAGTTGTTTGAGACCCAGTGGTCCCGTCGTTTGAATTTGACGCTTCGCCTGTTCGTGGAGGTCGATCCATTCACTTGGTGCCGCGCGTCGAAAATCTTCGAGATCGTTTCGCGTAGGGCCTCCCTCCAGCGGCGCGACGGTCGCTCGGTTCATGGCGCCATCTTCGGCTTGTGCCCAAAAGCAGTAGGCAGCGAACGAATGGCCGCGGTCATGGCTGAATCGACGGACCTCTTGAAACCACTTCCAAAAGCGCGCGAACACTTCCGCCTCGGCGTGCGGGGTCAGCTCGCCCCACTCCACGAACGCCTGGTAACCACTCTGCACACCGTCGAGCGGCACATTGAGAGTCACGTTGGCGCCCCATAAGTAGGTCGCGTCGTCGTAGCTCTCCATGTCGACGTCAATCTCGACGTCAGCGGTGGGACAGCCCATCTCGTCGGGTTCGAGTATTCGTAATGAACTGGAGCGAACGTGCGCGCGTGCTCGATAGACGAGGTCGTCCAACTTGTCAATGAGGCGTCCGAGGTGATCCTCGCGTATCGAATCCTCGCGAGGGATGGGCGCCTTTGCACGCGCCGCGCGCGCTCGGTGAGCATCGAGCCGAGCCAATTGGTATCGGGTATCGATGCCGTTGTCGTGAAGGATGAGTTGCTGTTCCATGTTGGTGTAGCGAACCAGCGAGACATCATCGAGGGTCTCAAGTTCGCTGTTGCAGTGCGCTGCGTAAGGGCACTCTGGACATTCGCGATGCCAATACGGCTGCGTTGGGAAGGCGCCACCATTTTGTTCCCATTCATCATGCGCACTCAGCAGATTGAGTCGCTCGTGGTACGCCTCGTCGTATGTCGCCAGATTGAATCGTGGGAAGTTCTTATTGGCGAGATCGAACCACCAGACCCGTCGATGACGGTCAATGAGCGCGGCACGACCTTCTCGGTCACCGTGGCCCTGCGTTTGCAACACTCGTGTCGCGTGCGCGAGCGCAATGCCGTTCCTTATTACCGTTGGCGAACTGCGCGGACCGATCGCGTCGGTGTAATTCGCTTCGCTAGGCAACAGATGCGCGAGCGAACCTTCGAGCATGCGTCGTGTGCTGGCGTGTTCGATTACCTCGTTGTTCTTGATGAGCAACGGAGAATAGATGAATCGCTCATCCTCACGTCCGACGCGCACCAGCACGTGCGCTACCGCGCGTCGGCGACCGACGACGTCACGAGCAAGTCGCGGCTGCAAGATAAGTTCGGCGCCTTCGATCATGAGCGACGTGGTGTGCTCGGCGCTCGTGGCAAAGTGCGCCGTTGGGTGAAGCAGCGCGACCTCTTCGAGGGTCGAGCGACGATGTTCGTCGGCGTCACGTTGGCGTCGAGCAATCTCGCTTGACAACCCGGGAGTCGCAATCTTCAAGCTCGGGCTTCGGCTAAGTGCGACCCGGTGGGCGCATCCGAGAATTTCCTCGCTGCGAAGAAGATCGTCCATCATTCATCAAAGCCTACGAGTCCACCGGTGCCTCGCTACGCCAACTGCGCCATAGCGCCGCGTATTCCCCATTCAGCGCGACGAGTTCGTCGTGGGTTCCGAGTTCACTGATTCGACCATCGTTGACGACGCACACACGGTCCGCGTCGTGCGCGGTGTGCAATCGGTGCGCGATAGCGATAACAGTACGGTCCTTTAGGACCGCCGCGACCGAACGCTCGAGGTGGCGCGCCGCGCGAGGATCGAGCAACGCCGTTGCTTCGTCCAAGACGAGGGTGTGGGGGTTCGCGAGCACGAGACGAGCCAGTGCCAATTGCTGGGCTTGTGCGGGCGTCACTTGATGGCCCGTTGTGCCGAGCTCGGTCGCGATTCCCCTCGGTAATTGTTCGACCCATTCGAGGGCGTCGACGGCGTCAAGGGCACGAAGGAGTTGTTGGTCCGAAGCCGATGGTTCCGCCAACGCCAGATTTTCGCGCACCGATCCAATGAATATGTGGTGTTCCTGGGTGACGAGCGCAACGTGACGCCGCAGCATTTCAAGTGGCATCTGCGAAAGCTCGACTTCACCCACGCGAACGGATCCAGCACGAGGTGCGTCAATGCCCGCGAGGAGCCGACCCACGGTTGACTTGCCTGCCCCTGAAGGTCCGACGATCGCGAGACGCTCACCGGGTTGGATGGTGAGCGACACGTTCTTTAAAACATCGTGACCGGTCCGATAGGCGTAGTACACGTTTCGCATCGCAAGGACTTCGTTCGAAGGGTTGCGTGACGACGTGGGGCGCGTGTCGCGCACGACCGAGACCCCAACCAGGCGGGCAAGTGATGACTGACCCATTTGTAGTTCATCGAGCCACGAAACGATCCGGTCGATGGGGTCATTTATTTGCACGACGTACAACGTGACCGTCGTCGCGGCGCCAATCGTGAGGTGGTGCTGTAAGACGAGCCACCCGCTCCAACCGAGTGTCAAGGCTACAGAGAGAGCAAACGCGCTTTCGACGATGGGGAACCACACCATGCGCATCAACATCGTGTACATCTCGGCGTAGAACG
Source organism: Acidimicrobiaceae bacterium (assembly GCA_003133005.1). Lineage (GTDB taxonomy): Bacteria > Actinomycetota > Acidimicrobiia > Acidimicrobiales > RAAP-2 > RAAP-2. Next base: position 11,971 of record PKZI01000123.1, read on the forward strand.
ATTCACGAATGTTCCCTTCGACGCGTCGAGATTGGCGCGGTCCGAGTTGATGCGCATCAACAGTCCGGGCCCCTTCTGCGGTTTCTGACACCGTGCCGGACATGCTTGCGTAACTCATTCGTTCGCGCCGGTATCCCGGCATCGCGTAGTGAAGGTAGTAGCGAGTCGAAAAGACGAGGAAGGGGATCGAGATGAGTGAGGCCACGCTGGCGAGGGGGCTGATGATGAGCATGGCGACGAAAGTGAACAACGCTTGGACCAGCGCGACCAGCCACTCGGGCAGCGCAAAGCGCACAGTGCGAGAAAGGGCTTCGATGTCGTTGGTCGTTCGGCTTAGAAGATCACCTGTGCCGGCGCGCTCGACCTCGACGAGGGGCAGACCGAGGACACTTTGGAGGAATTCTTCGCGCAGTTGCGCGAAAATGGTCTCGCCCAAGACGTAGCTGCGACGTCGCGCGAGGAATGAAAAAAGCGCATAACAAAGCGATGAGCCCAGAAGGATTCCGACGTACACGACAATGCGAAACGACGTCAGCGTCTTGTCAGTTGCGAAGTTGGTAATTTCCCCGATGACCCACGCCGGCACAAGTCCCGTAATCGCCGCGACTGAGTAGAGCGACAGCATCTGGACGAACCGCGTGCGGTGCTCGGAGATGAGTCGCTTTGCGTAGACGCGAACCGTGGCGAAATCGGCGATGGGCAGCGAACTCATGGCTGGTCCTCGCGCAACACAATTTGGCGATAATCGAGCGAGTTCGCGAGCAACGTTGCGTGTTTGCCCTCACCTACGATGTGCCCGTCGCGGTAGACGTAAATACGGTCCATTCGTTGGAGCAAGAGGGGACTCGTGGTCGCGATCAGCGTCGTTCTTCCAACACGCACGTCGCGAAGCCGGGTGGCGATGCGTCCTTCGGTGTGCGTATCGACCGCCGAAGTGGGGTCGACCAGAATCAGTATCTCGGAATCACGAAGAAGCGCTCGCGCGAGGCTGAGTCGCTGACGCTGACCACCCGAGAAACTTCGAGCGCGTTCTTCGACTTCGGTGCTCAGACCGTCGTCGAGTGCGTCGAGAATGTCGGTCGCGCTCGCCGCCTCTAACGCTTGAAGAATGGTGTCATTCGTTGCGTCGCCGTGGGGTACGAGTTCGTAGCGCAACTCGCCCGAAAACAACCGTGGCTCAATTTCACTCACCACAATGTTGGCCCTCGTGTCGTGGACCGAGAATTCATTGAGCGCGACGCCATTTAAGAGGACGCCTTCAATGTCGGCGGCAAATCTCCCCAATCGGTCCGAAATAATCGTCGCGTCATCTGCGTTGTCGGTCACCAGACCGACCATTTCGCCTCGATAGAGCGTGACACCGTTCTGCACGTCGTCGAGGCGCTCGATGACGTTTGGCCATGGCAGCGGATTACTCGGTTCCTTGACTATCGGCGATACGCGCAGGATTCGAAGGACTTTGCCTGCGCCCACGTACGCCCGTGTGGTGGAGATGACGTATTCAATCGCCGTGCGCAGCGGCGTCGTCAGAAACGTGGCGTAACCGAAGAACGCCACTAGCTGGCCGGGCTGGAGGGTTCCGTTCCTCACGTCGTGGGCACCGAGGAACGTGATGATCGCGGTCAGAATGGCGGGAAGCAGAACCTGCCCCGACTCAAGACCCGCTTGGGGCGTCGCGATTCGATTGCCGCTTCGCCGAACGAGATCGCTTTGGCGACGATAGTTCTCGAGGAACACCTCTTCACCTCCGACGCCGCGAAGAATTCGTAGACCCGCTACGGTGTCCGAACCGAGCGCGGCGAGTCGGCCCGCGGCCTCGCGTTGCGCCGATTGTGCGGCGTGCAGCGGTCGCATGAGAGGTACCGTGAACGCCGCAAGAACCGGCACGCCAATAAGCACGATGAGACCAAGTTCGATCGACGTGGAGAGGAGAATCAACGACACGACGATCCACGCGACGATTGATCCAATGAACCGCGCGAGTACGTCGTACGCCCCGCCAATTCTCATTGCGTCCGCGGCGACGGTGTTGACGATGTCGCCTGACGGAATTTCGTCCGTGAGGGCCGTACCCGCGACCGAGATGTGCTTTCCCACGACTTGCACGGTTCGGTACGCTGCTTGCATCCAATTCGTCACCGCCATCTGGTGTCGAAGCGACCCGCAGACGGCCTGGACGAGACCGAGGGCCATGACGATGCCGACCCAGCGAAACAGTTCCGCCTGGCTATGGTCGGTGATGCCTCGATCGATGGCGACGCCGACGGCGGTCCAGACCAGCGCTTGGCTGACCATCCATCCAATGCCGAAGAACGCATTGAAAAAGAGCGTGGTCTTTTGATGACGGGCGAGCCAGAGCAAGTAGCGCAGGGGAGACCGCGTGTCGGGCACGCCAGGGTCGGCGACCGGAAGTTCTCGATATGGAAAATGAAGCACGGAGGTCTTTCTCGTCGATAGCGGATAGTGAGTTGACCTGTAAGCGGGGTTCTGTCCACCTTCGAGATGAAGGGTGGGTGGCCATCCATCTCAGCGATCTACCTCGGGAGTGCCTTGTTTCCAAGGCGTGCGGGCTACGCTCCCATGTTTGATCTTGCTCCGGGTGGGGTTTACCTAGCCGCCTTGATCGCTCAAGACGCTGGTGCGCTCTTACCGCACCGTTTCACCCTTACCGTTGTCCAATTTCTTGGTCAACGGCGGTTTGTTTTCTGTGGCACTGTCCTGCACGTCACCGCGACTCACGTTTCGNNGGAGCCCCGACTTTCCTCACGCCTCAAGAGGCGTGCGACCACTCAGTCAACTCACTATCCGCCGACAATTCTGACATACGACGATATGACGAACAAATGAAGTTTTTTCAGGACTCGCGGGCGATAGCCTCGCCTCGTGGTGCTTGAAGAATCCGCGGCCGAGGAGCCAATACTCGAAGTCGGGCAGTTCTACGAACTATTGACCGCGCAGTTGGAATCGGCCTTTGGTCGACGCCGTCCCCGCTGGGTCCGCGGCGAGGTCGCGAAGGTCTACGAAAAGACCCATCTCTACATTGACCTCGTTGACGCGGGTTCCGCCTCGAGCGACGCGAAGCGTCCAGTACTCAACGCGCATTGTTGGGCCTCGCAGTGGAATCCCTTGAAGCGAAAATTGGCCGACGACGGTGTCACGCTAAAACCTGGGGTCATCGTGAACTGCTTCGGGTATGTAGACCTCTACGCGCCCCAAGGACGAATTGGCTTTACGGTCACGGCGATCGACGTCGAAGGACTACTTGGCGACGTGGCGCGACGACGTCAGGAACTCATTGCGCGCCTCAAGGAAGAAGGGCTGCTCGAGACGAACAAGAGTCGTCCACTGTCACCGGTACCGCTTCGCGTGGGACTGGTCGCGAGTCCCGGGACCGAGGGTTACAGCGACTTCACGGGACAGTTGCTCAAATCCGGATACGGTTTCGAGATCTTGTTGGCGAAGACGGCGGTGCAAGGTGAGGCGGCGCCCGCCCAGATCGCGGGCGCCATCGAGCAACTTGATGACGTGGGCCTCGACGTCATTTGTCTCGTGCGCGGCGGAGGTTCAAAGGGCGACCTCGCCAGTTTCGACGACGAGAGAGTCGCCCGGGCCATCGCCAACGCACGAACACCGGTGTTTACAGGAATTGGTCACACCGGCGACGAGTCAATCGCCGACTTGGTTGCGCACACGCGCGCCATCACGCCAACCAAATTGGGTGAGGAGATCGTGACCCTCGTCGCCGCATGGGCGGAACGCAACGTGCGTCTACCCGCGCAGAGGGTACTCAGCGCCACCGGCGCCATTTTGGAAGAAGCGACGGTCTACGTGGGCGAACGTCGACGAACCATGATCTTCGCGGTGCGCGACCGTTTGCGCCTCGAGGAGAGTCATTTGGCGGCGACGCGCGAGCGCCTCACGTTGCAGAGCGCGCATCTCTTGGACGCGTCGAGACAAATGCTCGTGAGCGCCCGCCAGCTCCTTGGCGCGTACGACCCCACGAGGCGCCTCGCGCAAGGATGGTCGATCGTGACGGGCGCGAACGGCCGTGTCGTCAAGGGTCTCGCTGACGTCGACGCGGGCGACCTCGTGCACGTGCGCGTAAGCGACGGCAGTTTTGACTCGCAGGTACTTAAGAAGGATGGAGCAACATCATGACCATAGGAGACTGGAACGAAGCGGCTTCGGAACTCAACGAGATTGTCGCATCGTTTGACGAGGGCGAAGTGTCGGTTGACGACCTCTTCGTGCGACTCGAACGGGCTACTCAGATAATCGAGTCACTTGAAGCACGCCTTGACGCCACCAAGGCCAAGGTTGAAGAATTGGCACCGCGAATCGCTCGGGTTGCTGAAAGAGAGTGAACGACCGGTTCTATTTTCGTCAACTGCTTTCGGGCAGGGATTTTGCGAACGACGACGGCGCTGCGCAGCAAATGGTCAACTTCGTGTACGCGCTGGGCGATCGCGTCACCGGTGAGGCAATGCTCGTCGATCCCGCGTACGATCCCCGCGAGCTACTCGCGCTCGTGCAGTCCGACGAGATGAACGTGACCGGTGTCCTTTTGACGCACTATCACCCCGACCACGCTGGTGGAAGCCTCTTCGGTACCCAGATCGAAGGAATACGCGAATTGCTGGAGGAGATTGACGTACCGGTGCACGTGCATCGAGATGAGGTCGCATGGATCAGCGAAGTGACCGGCGTCGATGAGAGCGCCATGGTCGCCCACGAGTCGGGTGACCGTGTGATGGTGGGCGATCTTGACGTCACCTTGATCCACACGCCCGGTCACACACCGGGGAGCCAATGCCTGCTCGCCGATGGACGGTTTTTGACCGGCGACACTCTCTTTGTGGATGGCTGTGGTCGAACGGATCTCCCGGGCTCGGACCCAGAGGAGATGTACCGGACCCTGAGCACGCGTCTCAGTGCGATTGGCGACGACGCCATACTTTTTCCTGGACATCAGTACTCCGTTGCGTCAAGCGCGCCAATGGGTGAAGTGCGTCGCGAGAACTTCGTACTCGCACCGCGCACGCGCGAGCAATGGTTCGCGATGTTCGCCTCGTGACGCTGTCGTCGAGCGATCACGTCGTTGTCGTTGGCGGCGGACTCGCCGGTTGGCGATTCGTTGAGGCGTTGCGCCGCGAAGGTTTTGGCGGTGCAATCACGTTGGTGGGTGAAGAGTCGTTCGCCCCGTATGATCGTCCGCCCTTGTCCAAGAATGTTCTCGTTGGCAAGTGGGGCACCGAGAAGACCACCTTGGCGACCGTGGAAAGCATTGAAGAGAGTCGCGCCGATGTTCGCTTGGGTCAGCGCGCGACGGCGCTGGACGTAACGACCACGACGGTTCACCTCGCCAATGGTTCGATGGTTCAAGGAACGTTTGTCGTGATCGCGACGGGCACGCGCGCGAGGCGCCTTGGTTACAGTGCCGACGACGCCCTGCACACGCTGCGTGGTCGTGAAGACATCGAGAACCTCAATGACGCCCTAGGGCGGGCGGGCGAGGGAAGCATCGTCGCGGTGATCGGGGGAGGGTTCATTGGTGCCGAGGTCGCCACGGCGCTACACACACGAGGTTTCGTGCCCGTCGTCCTAGAGGTCGCGGACCGACCGCTGTTGGGCGTGTTGGGTCCCGAAGTCTCGGGTTGGCTCGAACGATTACCCGAGGATGCGGGCATCGAACTCCGCACGGCACAACGAATCAGCGACGTACAAAAGCGTGGCAATGGACTTGTCGTTCATTTCGAAAATGGCGCGGAGTTCGAAGTGCCGACGGTCGTCGTGGGCGCGGGTGCGGTCGTGAACGACGAGTGGCTCGCGTCGTCGGGCCTCGAGATTGATAACGGCGTGGTGGTGGATGAAAATCTCATGGCGCGCGAAAACGTCGGCGCAATCGGCGACGTCGCACGTTTCGCCTGGAAGAGCGCATTGGGAACCGAGCGAGTTCGTATTGAACACTGGCAGGTGGCCAATGACCACGCCACACATCTCGCGCACTTTCTCGTCACGGGCATGTCGCTGGCGCACACCTTGGTTCCGTACTTCTGGTCCGACCAATACGGAAAGAAAATCCAAGTGCTGGGGCATCCATCCCCTAAGGATGACGTGCAGATGGTGAGCGGTTCAGTCGAAGAGGGAAAATGGGTGGCGCTTTATTCGAGAGAGGGATCGGTGAGCGGTGTCGTAACGCTCTCGAATCCTCGGGGTCTTATGCTCTCGAAGGTTCTTCTTGACCAGAGGACGCCCCTGGAGGAAGCCCTCTCGAAGGCGCCCTGGACAACGTAAACGTTGGCCCGAATTTCCTAAAATTTGACGGCGCTCAACTCCGGAATGGTTTTTTCAACCCGACCAACCATCACGTTCCAAGTAGCACGAAGTTGTGCACGCTCGGACTCGAGGAGTTGAGGAACCAAGACCTCTCGGGGATCCCAAAGTTTCTCGACGTCGTCGATGCTGAGATGTCCACGAGCAACGAGTGCCATGAGACCCGCGCCGCGGGTGGTGGCCTCGCGTTCTGGCGACACCGTTACTCGAACACCCGTAAAGTTCGCCAAACATTGAAGTAGAAACCTGTTGGCGGTCATGCCACCATCAACGCGTAGCTCCTCAATTGATGTCGCCGACTCGCGCTGCGCCGCGTCGAGCAGGTCGGCGCACCGATGCGCGATACCTTCGAGTACCGCGCGCACGAGGTGGGCTTTCGATGAACCGCGAGTGAGACCGAAGAAGCCCCCTCGTGCTCCAAAATCCCACTCGGGAGTACCGAGGCCCGAGAGCGCGGGAACGAACCACACGCCGTCAGTCGCGTCAATCGAGGTGGCGAGCGTCTCTGACTCTTCGACATTCGAGATGAGACCTAACGAATCCCGCACCCATTCGAGACAAGAGCCGGCCGCCAACGCAATCGCCTCGAGGCCCCACGTCACCGAGTCGGCGTCGCTTCGAACGACGACGGGAAAACAACCCGAAGCCAGTGCGGTCATCGACGTTGGTGCTCGTTGTGCGCCGACGAGGTCGAGCATCGCGCCCGTCCCGAGCGTTATCTTCACACCACTTGAGACGCAGCACTGACCGAAGAGCGACGCAGATTGATCGCCCACGAGGGCCGTGATGGGAGGCGAGCCATCCAAAGCGGTTGCGCGCGCGTGCGAACCCGTGGTGGGCACGATGTGCGGCATCATCGCGACATCGAGTCCGAGAGCGTCAAGGGTCGTTAGGTCCCACGTGTCACCCCCGAGCGTGACCAGCCCCGTGACCGCGGCGTTCGATTGGTCGCTTAGGTGCGCGGCGCCCTCGCTCAGGTGCCATGTGAGCCACGAATCGATGGTGGCGAACTTGAGTTCGCGCGCGTCGCGACCAGAGAATTCAACGAGCCACTGGGCTTTTGTGGCGGACTGGTTGGGGGCGAGGCGAAGTCCTTGCCCTTGAAGGACCAAACAGTTGATGACGGTTCGCAGGTCCTGCCAACTCAGCGCTGGACCAATTGCTTCGCCGGTCGCGGGGTCAAAGACAATGGTGGTCGCTCGTTGATTCGTGATTCCTACCGCGTCACATGGCCCACCTTCGTCGAGCGTCTTTTTCGCGAGCGTAAAGACCGCGTCGCGGATTTCACGAGGATCGAGCTCCACTTCGCCGGGCGCGGGCGTGCTGATGCTGAGAGCGCCGCGATAAGCGCACGAAACCTGACCTTGGTCATCGACGAGCGCGGTGCGAATCGACGTGCTCCCGACGTCAATGGCGAGGGCCTTTACCACGGTGGTGCGCCAATCCCGAGCGCGCCGGGATTCAAAATATTGTTCGGGTCGAGTTCACGCTTCATTGCGACGAGTACGTCGTATCCGGAACCAAGCGCTTCGCGCACGAAGCGCGCGCGATTACGCCCTACGCCGTGGTGGTGGCTGAGTGCACCTCCGCTCGCCAATACCGCTCGCGTGGCGACGTCCCACGCGCGACGGTAGAACTCTTCCACGTCGCCTTCGGGTTTCGCGGCGAAGGTGAAGTAAAGGCACGCGCCGTCGAGGTAGGCGTGGCTCTGGTGGACCGAGGCGACGAACATGCCTTCGATCGAGCCGAGGGCCGTCGTGACTTCGTGATACATGGTCATCAGTATTGACCAGGGACCCGCGACTTCGAGGGTGTCAACGACATAGCCTCGTTCCCACAGCGGAGCCAACGCGCTCACGTCGTTACGGCGTTCGCGCCATTTCTCCACGAGGGTGACGTCGAGCCTCGTCGCCGAGGCGCACTCCTCATTGACGATCTCGAACGCGGCTTCAACGAATCCCTGACCTCCTTCATCGAGCACGATGAGCACGCAACCAGGAATCTCAAAGTTCCTCATTGATTCAGTGGCGTCATAGAGGCGAAGAACCGCCGGCGACGCGTCGCGCTGGAGAATTCGACGACAAGCGTCGAGACCTTCTTCGAAGTTCTCGAAACGAAAGGCGGCGCGCTGTTCGTAGGTCGCGAGGCGTCGTGCAACCAACGTCGCCTCGGTGATGATCGCGAGCGTGCCCTCACTTCCTACGAACAGCGCCATAAGGTCGGGACCAACGGCTTGTCGAGGGCCGTGACCGCCGAGCTCGAGTACCTCGCCGTTCGCCAGCACGACGGTCAGTGCGCGGACCATATCCTCGATTTTTCCGTAGCGATTCGACAGTTGTCCGGCACCTCGGCACGCAATCCACCCACCGACAGTCGCGAGATCGAAGGACTGGGGAAAATGACCAATGGTCCAACCTCGCGCGCTCGCAAACTCCTCAAGTTCAGGTCCAAACACACCCGCTTGGACTCGAATCGTGCCCGACGTCTCGTCAAGTTCGTGGATCGTGCTGAGTCGCGTGAGGTCGAGCGCGATGGCGCCGTCGAGGGGGACCGCCCCGCCGAGCACGCCCGAGCGTCCTCCCTGGGCCGTAACGCTGACCTTGTGTTCATTCGCGATACGTACGACGGCGCTTACCTGTTCGGTACTCGTGGGATACACGACCACGCCCGGCCAGTGCGGAACCTTTCCACTCGCGACGACGCCAATCGATAAGGGCCACCAGTCGCGTCCGTGCTCAGCACGACTCTTAACAGCGGTTTCGAAGCTAATCCCCGCGGCGCTGAACTCGTCAAGAACGCTCTGGGACAAAGCAGCCGGAGCGTCGGCGTCAAACGAACCCTCAGGATACTGATTGGGCATAGTTGGCGTCGTCACGTGAGCACTTTAGAGAGCGAGACCAGCCGCTGAGAGTTCCTTTAGTACGAGATCTTCGTACTGTTGCACTTCGTGTTCGCGCCGCTCGAGGTCCCAGCCGAGTTCGGTGGCGACCAGTTCGGCAATCACGGGCGCAGCCTTGCGAGTGGCTCTCGCGTCGTAGAGGTGTGCTCGCGTACGACGGGTCAACAGATCAATCAGCGAGGTCGCCATCTCGTGGCGCGCACTGAAAATGAATTCGGCCTTAATGAAAGGTTGATTGTCAATCACCGGTTCGCCAAGTGTTGGGTCGGCTTTCGTGAGTGCGAGTATCTCCTTGGCGTCGACGCCGAAACGTTCGTAGAGATGGCTCTCTAATCGGTTACTTGGGCGCCAGGTGCCGTAGCCGTGNNGTTCGCTCGCTCATGACCGCTCCGTCGCGCGGCGCGAGGAGCGGTCGAAGTCCCGCCCAAAGCCCGGTGACGTCGTCAGGGACGAGGTTGGACGACGTCCATTCGTTGACGGTATTGAGTAGATAGGCGACGTCCTCAGCCGTGCAGTCGGGCTCGTCGAGATCACCGTCGAACGCGGTGTCCGTCGTGCCAATGTACGTGAAAGGTGCGTCATCAAACGGCACCACGAAGATGCTCCGGCGGTCGCCGGGTACGTTCAACACCGCGGCAACGTCCACGGAGAGACGCGCACGAGGAACCGAGACGTGCACTCCCTTGGCGGGCGTGATTCGATGCGACGGTGTGTTCTCTGCCATCGTGAAAATATGATCGGCCCAAACGCCGGTCGCATTGATGATGGAACGGGTCTTGATCACGAAATCACGTTCATTGATCTCGTCGCGACACACGACTTCGTCGACGCGACCCGATGGACCGTGATGAACGTCAACGGCACGGACGTAGTTGGCCGCGACGGCGTTGAAATCGAGGACTGCGGTGCGAGCGAGCGTGAGCGCGACTCTCGCGTCGTCACCCCGGGCGTCCATGTAGAGGAATCCAGCGACGAGTTGCTGGGTCTTGAGCGTAGGGAAATGTCCGAGGACTTCGCTCTTCGTGATTCGTCGATAGCGGGTACCAATGCGCCAGCCACCGGTGAGGTCATAGATTCGAAGCGCGGTCGCGTAACCTCGCGCGAGGGTTTTGGAAACGACGCCGTTGCGACCGAATAACGGTATAAGGAATGGTAAAGGACGAACGAGGAACGGCGCGTTCTCCAAGAGGCGCTGACGTTCACGGAGATTCTCGTAGACGAGTCGAAACTCCTTTTGTTGGAGATAGCGGAGTCCACCGTGGACCATCTTGGACGACTTGGAACTGGTTCCTGAGGCGATATCGCCAGCGTCAATCAGCGCAACCTGGAGTCCGCGAGATGCGGCGTCCACCGCTACCCCCGCACCGGTCATGCCTGCGCCAATGACGACAACGTCATAAGTACCGCTCTTCATCGCGCTAAGCGATTCGCTCCGATCGAAACGGTCCATGCGCCAATGTTGGCACACCACCAGGGCTAACTTGAGTGGTATGGATTTCGAACTGTCCGATGAATTGCTCGCGCTTCGAGATGCAGTACGCAAGCTCGCCCAAGAGAAAATTAAGCCGCGCGCCCGAGATATCGATACGACGTCCATCTATCCGCAAGATATCTTCGAAGAGTTTCGAAAAGCCGACCTTCTGGGTCTATGCATCCCTCAGTAATACGGAGGATCCGGTGCGGGGATCATGGGACTCACCCTCGCGATTGAAGAGGTGACGAAGTACTCGAACGTGCTCGGTCTGATGTTGCTGCTCACGCGTCTTCCGACTGGACCGATCATGATTGCGGGTACCGAAGAGCAAAAGCAGCGGTACCTGCCGGGAATTGCCAATGGGACACAGCGAGCGGCATTTTGTCTTTCAGAGCCGGGAGCTGGGTCGGACGTCGCGGGCATGCAGAGTCGGGTCGTGGAGGATCCGATGCTCAAGGGCGGGTATCGCTTGAGCGGGACGAAATGTTGG
>PKZI01000133.1 GCA_003133005.1 Acidimicrobiaceae bacterium
CGGCCCAGCGCCAGTTGTCGATCATGCATTTTAACGCGACGAACGTCTCGGTCTCCGACGCGGGGTCGACGCCTTCTTCGGACCGGTAGCCGCCGTACTGACCGCGCACGACATCCTTGGGATCGATTGGCACCATGCTGCGGAAGACTTTATTTTTTTCTTCGCTGATCGGGCCGGGCGCTAGGGCCGTCGGCGGTTCCATCGCCATGAACGCAACGATCTGAAAGAGATGCGTCACGACCATGTCGCGAAACGCGCCCGTCTCTTCGTAAAAGGCGCCACGCCCTTCGAGCGACAACGCTTCGGGGACGTCGATCTGGATAAAGCGAACGTGGTCACGATTCCACAGCGGTTCAAAGAACCGGTTCGCGAATCGAAGCGCCAAGATATTGTCGATCGATTCCTTGCCGAGAAAGTGGTCAATGCGAAAGACCTGCGCCTCATCAAAGTTCGCCAATATGACGTCGTTCAAGTACTCAGCGCTTGCGAGGTCGGTCCCAAAGGGCTTCTCACAGATCACCCTCGCGTTCTTGTTGAGACCGCTGGCGCCGAACATCCGGATCAAGCCGAGCACGGCCGCCGGCGGCACCGCGAGGTGGTAGAGACGTCGCACGTCGCCACCGATCTCCGCCTCGGCGACGTCGATGGCCTTCTCGAGCGGACCTGTATTGTCCAGCTCGGCCGCCGCGAAGGAAAGCGACTGCTCGAAAGCGTTCCAGTGGTCGCCCTCGGTTTTGAGCGAACTGTGGGCATTCACGGCGTCCTTGGCGTAAATCCGAAACTCCTCGTTCGTCATCGCCGAGCCGGGACGCGAGCCCCCGATGATTCGGTAGCGTTCGGGCAGGAGACCTTCTTTGGCGAGGTCGAAGAGACCGGGAATTATCTTTCGTCGAGCGAGGTCGCCCGTTACTCCGAAGATGACGATGACGTGGTTGTCGGGTGTTTCATACTCCATGGGGGCTTGCGTATTACTCATAATTTCCTCTCACCACGATGTGACGAACCGATTCGCCGACACCAATAAAAATCTCACTGACCATTTCAGGAGCAAAGAGACCATGCTCGATAACCCCGGGCGTGTCGGAAAGCGAAGCAGCCAGCGTTCGCGGATCACTCACTTCGCCAAAGTAGTCGGCAATGATCCCTCCGTCGGGGCTCGTTGCGGCGTCGCGACGTACGCATGGCGCAAGGCGAGCGAGCGTTGACGAGATTCCGAACGAAAGCAGTTCGACGGGAACCGGAGGGCGCAATGAAGCAACCAACTTGCTCGAGTCACCTAGCACGACGAAGCGCTCCGTGCTCGCCGCAACAATCTTTTCTCGCGTGAGCGCCGCCCCACCGCCTTTGATCAACCAGCCGTCCTCGGTGATCTGATCGGCGCCATCGAGGGCGAGATCGAGTGGATCGCTTTCGTCAAAGCTCTCCACGTCCAGGCCCAACGCACGCGCAGATTCTTGTGTTCGTGGCGACGACGCGACGTACCGCGCCTTGGCGTCGTGGCGCGCGAGCGCGTGCAGCAGATGCTCCACCGTCGTGCCCGTTCCTAGACCCACGCGCATGCCGTCGNNGGAATTGAAGGGTCACTGCGCAAAAGTAAATCCAGCGCGTGACGTTTATCGGCGCCACTCACCAACCACAACACGTGGTGCGCGTGATCGAGGGTGGGATACGTCAGGGTCATGCGACGATGTCCCAAGTACGGCTGCGTGAGCGCCACGGGCCGGTCCTCGACCAGGAGAACCGGGTCGCCGGGAGGCAGCGACGCGGTGTGACCGTCGGGACCGAGCCCAAGGTGCACGAGGTCGAAGAACTCGGGTAATTCGGCACCATAACGATCGGCGGCATCGTCGAGGTCTTCGTCGTCGACGGGCATTGCGCGAATATCCGCGGGCACCATGGCGAACGCATCGAGCAGCAGCGAAAGATTACGGGCCGGGTCGTTCGGTGCGACGACGCGTTCGTCCACTTGGTAAATGGTGGTCCTGTCCCAGGGCAGTGCACTCGACGCGAGCACCGCGAACATGGCGGCGGGCGTTTTTCCGCCACTCAAGGCGATGCTGAATCGTCCCGATGCTTTCACCGCACGTCGCGCGCAGGCAAGGACGTACTCGCCCGCCGCGATCGCCAAGTCCTGGTCATTGGGGAACTCTCGGAGTTCATGCTGCACGTCCGACTCCCTCTACCCGATGCTGGAGGTGGCCCTCGGGGTTAGGACCAGTTTATGAGGCCAAAAATGAATGAGGCGATATCAAACGCTCACCGCGTGAGGCATGCAGAGGTCGTCGTACTCAGCAATGACTATCGGTGCCGCATTCTCGCCACAGGCCGGGCACGAGGGGTCCCTACGAACCTTGAACGTGCGAAAACTCTGGTCAAGCGCGTCGTAGGTCAAGAGCCGACCCACCAATGGGTCACCGAGTTCGAGCAGCAACTTGATTGCTTCGACCGCCTGGATCGATCCGACAATCCCGGGCAGGACGCCCAAGACACCCGCTTCGGCGCAGCTGGGCGCAAGTTCCGCGGGTGGCGGCTCGGGAATCATGCAGCGGTAGCAAGGACCCACGTAAGGGTTGAAGACCGTCACCTGCCCCTCGAAGCGGAAGATCGATCCGTGGACGACGGGAATGTTCTTCACGAGTGCCGCGTCGTTGACGAGGTAGCGCGT
>PKZI01000086.1:0-1122 GCA_003133005.1 Acidimicrobiaceae bacterium
ACGTGCGCTGTTAGAGAAAAGTCCTCGTAATTCTCCCATTGCGCGATTGAGGTCCAGCGCCGCGTACCACACGTTGAGCCTCGTCTCCTCTGCGAACTCCGCCATGGCTCTTCGATACTCGCGCGCGGCGCTCAGCGCGATGTTCTCCTGTTGCTTCGTGCGATGTCCGAGTTGTTCCGAACTGATGACGAGGGAGGTCACAAGACGCTTTACGTCCCATTCGAAAGGACCAACGTCAGTCTCGTCAAAATCATTGACGTCAAAAACGAGATGGCGCTCGGGCGAGGAGAAAACCCCAAAGTTCGACAAGTGTGCGTCGCCGCAGATCTGAACCTCGATCGGTGTACTTGATCCACGACTGAGGTCTTCGGCCATAAGGAGCGCGGCACCGCGGAAAAAAGAGAGCGGGCTCTGAAGCATCCGTTCGTAACGGATTGGCAAAAGAGCGGCGACGCGGGTCTCGCCTTGCGCCACGAGCCGTCCTACTGCGTCGTACCCCTCAGGTCGTGGGGCAAGACGACCGAGCGCTTGGCGTGACGTTTGTTCCCTGGCGTCGCGACCTTTCGCGCGACGGGTGAGGACACTCGAGTCGTCGCGTTTCGGGGTCACGTCACACTCGCAGCCAGAGAGGAGGGNNGTGACGCAACGTGAGAAGCGTAATGGCGCAGTTTAGGAAACCCAAAAAGAACAATCTTGATGATTCACTTGCGGGTGCCATCCACGATTTGCGCACGGTCGGTAACGCGGCGACTTGGTCCGCCGCCACGAAGGAAATCAACGCAATCGTCGGTTCATTAATCAACGCCCAAAACGCGAAACCCGCGAGAGACAACAACCCGCAAAATACGTCAAAACGACCAATTTTCCATACGCTGTGCGGATTCTTGAACGACGCCNNCCCCACGTGTTGTTGAACTTCAACGACGAAGGCAAAGATGCCTTCGATTGCCCACAGCCCCCAGGTGACGCGATTAGGCGACGTTACGCCTCGTAGGGTGTCGCGCACGTAGCCGTAACCACCAAACACGGAGAGGGCCGCGGCAAGAAAGACGAATCGTGGATCAATCACTCTTTCATTTTGCACCTTTTGATCGACGACCGCGACTCATCCTTTGGGCGTCG
>PKZI01000086.1:1147-10987 GCA_003133005.1 Acidimicrobiaceae bacterium
GGGGCTATAGCTCAGTCGGTTAGAGCGCGTCACTGATAATGACGAGGTCGTAAGTTCGATTCTTACTAGCCCCACCGCGAGAGGTTCGTCGAGAATGGTCATGCTGGTCAACATCCGCCAACAATTCAGATCGAGCAAAGTGCCGCCGATAAATGGCGTGTTCTGGTTCTTGAAACTTCTCACTACGGCAATGGGGGAAGCGACTTCGGACTACTTCGTCCATCACTTCGCGCCGGCAGCGGCCGTGCTTGTCACGGGTGTCGTTTTCGTCGTCGTGCTTCTTTGGCAATTACGTTTCCCGCGGTTCTCAGTGCTGCCGTACTGGCTTTCGGTGGTGATGGTCAGCGTGTTCGGCACGATGTGTGCCGACGCGTTGCACGTGGGCCTAGGAGTGCCCTACGTTGTCTCAGTCGTCTCGTTCGCGATCGTCCTCGCAATAGTCTTCAGTAGCTGGTACCGAGTCGAAGGAACTTTGTCGATCCACAGCATCACCTCCACGCGACGCGAACTGTTCTACTGGGCGACCATTACCGCCACGTTTGCGCTCGGTACGGCCGTAGGCGACATGACCGCCACCACCCTTAACCTCGGCTACTTCAGTTCGGGAGTCCTGTTCGTCGGCTTATTCCTGGTTCCTTCGGTTCTCTATCGTCTCGTTCGCCTGAACGTGATCGTGACCTTCTGGGCGAGTTATATCCTTACGCGTCCCCTCGGAGCCTCCTTCGCCGATTGGTTGGGGGTGAGTCACGTTCGAGGCGGGCTCAATTGGGGAAACGGAAACGTCGCCCTCCTCTTCAGTGCGGTGATCGCCATCGTCATTGCCATTCTCCTCGTGCGCCAGTCCGTCGATCACCCCCAAGCGCGTCATTAGGCTGGAGGCATGCCTGCCGTCAACGTCGACAATCCACTGGAACTTCCTAAGGTCACCGCGCCTAGCACCGAGGCACGACCGCGACGAGTGAAATCGATCACGAGCGCGCCACGAGGACTCGAAGGTGAAGGATTCCCAGTCCGCCGAGCGTTTGCGGGTATCGATCTCGCTGACCTCGACCCCTTTATTCACATGGACCAAATGGGCGAGATTGATTACGGCCCGGGAGAACCAAAGGGTACGCCCTGGCATCCTCACCGTGGCTTTGAAACCGTGACCTACATGATGGAGGGGACTTTTTTGCACCAAGACTCCATCGGTGGAGGTGGCGTCATCGAGAATGGTGCAACCCAATGGATGACCGCAGGTGCCGGCATCTTGCACATCGAGCGACCGCCCGACGCACTCATTGACTCGGGCGGACTCTTTCACGGCATCCAACTCTGGGTCAATCTGCCGTCGAAACTGAAGATGACCCCGCCGCGTTACCAGGACATTGGGGCGAACGCGGTCACTCTTTTGACCAACCAAAACGGAGACGCAATAATCCGTGTGATCGCGGGCTCTCTGGGCGACGTCGATGGACCAGGTTCCACGCACACGCCCATCACCCTCCTGCACGTTTCACTCTTACCTGGCGGGCAGTTAGAACTCCCATGGCGCAAGAACTACAACGCGCTGACCTACGTGCTCGCAGGCCAAGGAACCGTTGGCGTGGATCGTCAAGCGATCGAGGACGGTCAAATGGCCGTACACGTCGGCGGCGATACGATTCTGCTTTCGGCGGATGAACAACAAGATTCACGTACCGAAGCATTCGAAGTTTTAATACTCGGAGGTGAGCCGATTCGCGAGCCCGTCGCGGCGTACGGCCCCTTCGTGATGAACACGCGAGCCGAATTACAGCAAGCCTTCGAGGATTACGAGGCCGGACGACTCGGTCAAATTCCCGCGGAGCACATTTAGTCGGCTTCTCGATGCACGAGAAACGTACCCGTCCCTCGGCTCACTAGTTTTCCTTGCACGTTGGTAATCGTGGCTTGCGCATGAGCGATTTGACGGGCCAGTCGCACGATTTCTCCTCGCACTTCGTACTCCTCGCCTCGTCGCGCGGGACGTATTAACTCCGTACTCATTTCTATCGTCGCGTCGGTGCGATCGCGACCATAGAGCGCCGCGTTGATCGCGAAATTCATTGCGGCATCAAGCAACACCGCGTGCACGCCCGCTTGGACGGCGCCGTGTGGGTTGCACGCGAGATCAAGCGGCTCAAAGACACCCTGCACCCACCCGAGATCTTCCCCGTCAACACCGTAAGTGCGAAACGATCCGCCAATCGCATTGATGATCGCCATGCCGCCGTCACCCAGCCAGCGATCCATGTTCCTCAGCGCGCCGCTCACGACCGTGACGTTACTTCGAACGTCCGTCTAGGATTCGCGCGGTGGGGAATTCTCACGCACTACGAAAGGGTATGCAATGCCAGTAGCGGTCATTGTGGATGCCGTTCGCACCCCGGGGGGTAAGCGCAACGGAAAATTGAGGAATTGGCACGCCGTGGACTTGGCGTCCGAGGCGCTACGCGCCATCGCCAGTAGAAACGAACTCGATCCAAGTCTCATCGACGACGTCATCATGGGCTGTGTCTCCCAAGTAGGTGAACAGGCATTCAACGTCGGAAGAAGCGCCGTGTTGGCGGCGGGATGGCCCGAGTCCGTTCCCGCGACCACGATTGATCGCCAGTGCGGCTCCTCACAGCAGGCGCTGCATTTTGCGGCGCAAGGGGTGATGGCAGGCGCCTACGACATCGTCGTGGCGGCGGGCGTCGAGGTCATGAGTCGAGTTGTCATGGGTTCTTCGATTGGCAAGGACTCAGGCTTTCCCTTTGGGCCGCGCGTTGCCGCCCGTTACGAACCTGTCGGTGGGCTTAAGAACCAAGGTATCGGAGCTGAGATGATTGCCGACGAATGGGGCATTTCTCGTGAGGAGCTCGACGCGTTCTCGGTCGAAAGCCACCGCCGCGCCGCCCAAGCGACGGCTGAGGGTCGCTTCGAGCGTGAGATCGTTCCCATTTTCGTCCGTGACGAAGATGGGAATCCCACTGACGAGCTGATGAGCACTGATGAGGGGATTCGCCCGGACTCATCGATCACCGCACTGGCCAATCTGAAGTCGGCGTTCAAAGAAGGCGGAAAAGTCACCGCGGGTAATTCTTCACAGATCACCGACGGAGCGTCGGCGGTGCTGATCATGAGTGAGGAGAAGGCACGAGAACTGGGTTACCGAGCGCGCGCAAAATTCCACTCGTTCGCTCTCGCTGGTGTGGACCCGGTCACGATGTTGACTGGTCCCATTCCCGCCACGACCAAGGTGCTCGAGCGCGCGGGCCTTACTCTCGATGACATTGACCTGATCGAGATCAATGAGGCGTTCGCGTCGGTCGTGCTCGCGTGGCACAAGGAACACAAGGTCGACCTCGACAAGGTGAACGTCAACGGCGGTGCCATTGCGCTGGGACACCCGCTCGGCGCGTCGGGTACGAAGTTGTGCGCAACGTTGCTCAACGAACTCGAGCGAACGGGCGGACGCTACGGCCTTCTTACGATGTGCGAAGGCGGCGGACTGGCCAATGCGACGATCATCGAACGACTCGACAACTGAGTCTGAGGCAATTCCTCAACTAGCGGTATCGAGTGGCCATATAAAAGGCGCTAAACATCAAGACGAGTCCCACCACGAGGTACCACGACGTGGTCGAACCGGGTAGCACCGCCAAATAATTGAGGGTGATGATCAACATGCCCACGATCAACAGACCCAGCAGCATCCATCCGTACCAACGAGGACTGTGATCCGCACCGACGCGCCGACGCGCGGTGACACGTCCCTTGGATTCGGGCGACACGTAGCGCCCCACGGTCTTTGCCTTATTTTGGCTGTTCGGTGATTTCGCCATGGAACTCGATGTTATCGAACCAGGGTGAGGGACTTATCCGGCTGGAACGGTCGTCGTTGTCGTTGCCGTACTTGATTGACACACTGATATCTGCACCACTGAGTTGTACGGCGCCTCTGCTCCTCCCGCGGGGGTTTGGGCAACCACGGTGCCGACCTGGGAAAGCAGACACATCGTCGGGTCCGCGGGAGCGACCGTGTCGGTAAAGCCACTGCTCATCAATAACGTCGTGGCGGCCGCTTGGGTCAAGTTCACCACGTTGGGAACCGCGTCCTGGCACACGCCCGTTGAAGTCACGAGTTGAATGGACGCGCCCGCTTGAACCTGACTACCCGACGCGGGCAGCGTGTTCGTGACGAGCCCCGATGCGACTGTGTTCGAGCACGCCGTGGTCGTCGTGTTGCTCACCTTCAGCTGGTCATTGACAAGAATTGTCGTCGCCTCAGTTTGCGTTTGGTTAGCGACCGACGGTAAAGAGAAGGTGGCGGTTGGCGAGAGAATTGTGAGAATCACCTTATTGCCCGTTTTGGTCTTGGTCAGAGCCAACGGCATCTGAAGCAGGACCCTTCCCGGAAGAGCATTCGAAGGCGGTGAGAGCGTCACCTGGGTCACGTAATTGAGGCCGTCGCCCGCCAAGATGCTCTCGGCACTTGAGAGGAGCATCCCCGTCACGTTCGGAACGGTCACTGACGTCGCGGTCACGCCAATGGACACCTTTAACGAGATCGCTTCGCCCTTGGACACTTTCTTACCCGCCACGGGATCGGTCGCGACGACGGAACCCTTGTGTTTGGTCGAGGCGACTTGTTGCACCGTGCCCAGCGTGAGGCCGTCGGCGCGAATCGTCGAAGTGGCTGAGGCCACGTCTTGACCAAGGAGATACGGCATCGATGTCACTGCGGTTGTGCGTTGCGAAAGAAAATAGCCAACGCCACCCGCGGCGAGCAGCACAACGACCACGATGAGAATGATTCCCGGCACGTTGTTGTTACGCCGACGCCGAATGTCGGTTCGCGGGCCCGCCATTACGGGGACTGACGACGTACGGTCGCCCATCGTCACCGCGGATACGGCGCGAGTCGCGTCGGCGCCGAAGAACGCACCGTCATAACCGGCGGCCTGCACGGGTTGACCTTCGTTGAATCGAATCAAGTCCGCGCGAAACTCGTCGGCTGACTGGTAGCGCTGCGAGGGAGCCTTGGCGAGTGCTTCCATCACGATCGCTTCGAGATCACGCGGAATCGTGTTATTGAACTCAGTGGGCGGCGGTACGCGACCGTTCACGTGTTGACTCGATACCGCAACGGGCGAATCACCAATGAACGGCGGACGACCCGCGAGCATCTCAAAGAGCACTACGCCGAGTGAATACACGTCACTTCGTCCGTCAACGGCCGCACCTTCTGCTTGCTCGGGCGAAAAATACGTGGCGGTTCCCATAACGGAACCTTCCTCGGCGAGATGATCTTCGCTCGAGACCGCCTGAGCGATGCCGAAGTCGGTGACCTTCACCTGTCCGTCACTCGTAATGAGAATGTTCCCCGGTTTCACGTCACGGTGAACCACGCCATTTCGGTGCGCGTAGCCGAGCGCTGCAGCAACTTGTGCCACGATCTGGGCCGCGTGCGAGGCGGTCAATCGACGAGATCCTCGCAACATATCTGCGAGTGATGTGCCGTCCACTAATTCCATCACGATGAAGTACGTACCATCGTCTTCTCCCCAGTCAAAGACCGGCACAATGTTCGGATGCGAAAGATTCGCGGCCGCTTGCGCTTCACGGCGGAAGCGCTCGACAAAGAGGGGGTCCGCGCTCAACTCTGGATAAAGAATCTTCAAGGCAACCGGACGATTGAGCAACAAATCTTGCGCGCGATAGACCAGCGCCATGCCACCTCGCGCAATTAAATGAGTGACCTGGTACCGATTTGAGTAAACACGTGGGTCGCTCACTGGTTCCATAACGTTCTCTAGCCTACGCTCTGGGTCTTTGCGGAGCCGGTGGTCAAGTTGGACACGAGCTCAAAGAACTTGTCGCGGGCAAACCAGATTGGAGGGCGAGTTCACCCTCGATGAGGCGACAAACAATGGGGCCCGCCACCGTCGAACCGAACGCCGACACCGCCTGAAAAGGCATGACGACACCAACGGCGACGGTGGGGTCAGTCGCGGGCGCGAAGGCGATCATCCAGTCGTCNNGCGCCGTGCCGGTCTTGGCTGAGACGTCAAGGTTGGAGGGAAATACGCCGTACGCGGTTCCGTCACGAACGACGTTCACCATCAACGGCACGATCTCGGCGGCCTGAAACGCCGACAGCGGAGTTTGCCAAACCGTGTCGTCGTAACGCTTGACAATCGAACCGTCGGGCGACGTGATGGTGGACATGAGATGAGGCGTCATCATCTCTCCACCGTTTGCAACAGCGGCCGCCACGAGAGCTTGCTGCAGAGCCGTCGCGCGCACGTTCTCTTGTCCGATCGACGAATACGCCAACCCGGGGAGGTTGTCACTAAAGGACGCGGCCGTAGGAAAGTAACTCGGGACGACGTTCGGGAAGTCCAACGGAGGTACTTGGTTGTACCCAAAAGAATCCGCCGTTGCCGACATGAGATCCGCACCCAGGTCAAGGCCCAGCAGCGCGTAGCCAGGGTCGCACGACGCGGGAAGCATCACCGCGACAGTGCCACCACACTTCGTTCCACCATCGTTGTAGAGGAGCTTGTTCGAATGGGGAAGCTTCGTGAAGGCCTTGTCAGGATAGGACTTTGTCAAGAGAGCCGGGTCTCCCACGACCGCCGCGGCGGTCGTGATGACCTTGAACGTCGAACCAGGTGGGAATGTTTGTTGCGTCGCGACCAAGCCCAAAGGAGGAAATCCGTGCGCGTCGTTCGTCGTGATTTTCTTGTACGCGTCGGCGACGACCGTCGGGTCAAGTGACGTGAGTGGCGTGGGGTTATACGTGGGATTCGAATAGATCGCGTATACCCCACCGGTCTTGGGATCAAGCACCACCGCGGCGCCGTCTTGGCCCCCCAGGGCGTTCTGCGCGACTTGCTGCTCGCCAGTTTGAATAGTCAGGTTGACGTTGTCCGCGGCGCTGGTCGGCGCCACGAGTTGTTCAAGACTTGCGGCTGGTTGCGGGTGTGATTCCAGGTAGCTGTTGTACTCGGCTTCGAGTCCCCATTCTTGGGTGTAAGGCGACGAGAATCCAATGATGCCCGCCGTTAGTGCGCCGAGCGGGTAGATCCGCTTGTACGGATAAGTACCGTTGTGAGTGGGAACGGACTGCGCAAGAATCGTGCCGTTCGCCGAAACGATCTCACCTCGAGGGAACGCTGACGTCGTCTCATTGTTTCGCGGGTTGAGCGTCGATTTGTCGAGTGACGAAGCCCGAAAGAATTGAATGTTCGCGGACTGCACCGCCACGACCACGAACAGCAGGAGGATAACTGTCGCGAGAACACTTAATCGCCGTGACACGCTCTATCCCTTGCTCGTGGTTGTCGTCGTCGCGACCGTCGTCGTAGTCGTCGAGCCAATCTGGCTCGCCTGCCACTGGCTATGCAGTGATGCGGCGTACGTCAACGCCGCATCAAGCGAAGGTTCAGAAATTGTCGCGTTCAACGAAGCCTGATCAGCCGTTCGCAATTGCGCGTACGAGTAATTCGTTCCCGCCACCAGTCTTGGTTTGAACCACAGTACTCCCGACGGCTGTCCCTGATAGACCCCTATGACACCATGATCCGGAGCGAGATAGTAGGTCGAATAGGCATACCAGTGAAGAACGACAAAGAACCCAACCACAATCGCAATAGCGAATATCGAACCAGCCCCCACTCGCCAATTCAACCAACTACTTTGACGCTTCGCTCGATGCGACATTGGTCGCGTCGCCTGGGCGACGGGCGGAGGTGTAGTACCCAGCGTGCGTTTAATTGGTTTGGTGGCGAGTTCAACCTCATCAAATTCCAGCAAAATCGCAGAGATGTTGTCGTGCCCGCCCGAAAGCTTCGCTGCCTCGATCAAGTCATTGACCGCCTGATCGAGCGGCACTGGAACGCCCGCGAGTCGCGCGATTCCCTCAGGCGAGAGCTCATTTGAGAGCCCATCACTGCAGAGCAGGAGTCTGTCGCCCGGCTGAGCGCTAATGGACATGACGTCAATATCGATGGTGTCTTCCACACCCACGCCGCGAGTGAGCTGGTGTCGGCGTGGATGATGCAGCGCTTCTTCGGGTGTGAGCCTTCCCATTCGTACCCACTCTTCGGCCACGCTGTGGTCTTCGGTGAGCTGG
This sequence comes from Acidimicrobiaceae bacterium, assembly GCA_003133005.1. Taxonomy (GTDB): domain Bacteria; phylum Actinomycetota; class Acidimicrobiia; order Acidimicrobiales; family RAAP-2; genus RAAP-2. The sequence continues at coordinate 9,270 of PKZI01000086.1, forward strand.
CGAAGCGCGCCATCTCTCAATTGGTACACCCTCGAATCCCCCACGTGAAACATTGTGGGTGACACGACACCGGCCTTATCTCGAGTCAATCCAACCGCGACGATGGTCGTGCCCATGCCAAACCGATTTGGATTATCCCGCGCCTCGCGAAGTACGGTGTTGTTCGCCGTCTCAATCGCGCGGTGCAAGCCCTCAACTGACTGGTCCTGGAGATATCCGTCGTATACGCTGTCGATCGTCATCGCTGACGCCACTTCGCCTGCCGCGTGCCCACCCATGCCGTCGGCGATGATGGCTATTGAGTCATCAACAAAAATCGCGTCCTGATTGGTCTCTCGCACGAGTCCGATGTCAGTCGCAGCGGCGTAACGCCAACGCGTCAACGAACCACCTCGAAGATGACGCCGCCCACCTGCACGATGTCACCCCGATCAAGTTGAACGCGCCCCTTCACGAGCTCCTGATTCACGTAGGTGCCATTCGTCGAACCTAGGTCTTCTATCGAAAGATCGCCCGCGTCGTTCATGAGACGCGCGTGTCGCGAAGACATATAGGTGTCCTGGACGCTGAGGTCACACGCGGGACTTCGACCTACGGTGATTGGCACTGAAACCTCAACACGTTCGCCCGTTCGGTCAATCGGTTCGATGAACTCAAGTGCAAGGCTCCCGCCTCGGCGGCGACGCGAACCTCGCACGTCGTCCGCGGGTCGCGATTGCACCATGGCAACCCGAAGCACGCGAGCAAAGAAGAGTACTGCGACCGCCATGACCAAAATCTGAATTGGCCGAACGACCGCCGCGTAATTCGTCGCCGCCTCTAGTTGAATCAAGCGAGCTCAATTCGAAAATGAAGTGTTCCTACCATCACGTCGTCGCGCGGGGAGAGGGAGACCGCAGTAACGCGATGCCCGTTCACGTACGTACCATTCGTAGATTGCAAGTCGCGAATCGCCACGCCTTCGCTCGTGCGCCATACCTCGGCGTGACGACGCGAGACATTGGAGTCGTTGATGACTACAGCTACGTCTGGGCTCCGACCAATAATGAGGGGTTGTTCTCCGACCGCGAACGTGCGTCCGTCGCCGGCGATGAGGCGCGGCTGGCTTTCGCCGCCCACAAACTCAGTCTTAACCGCGAGGTCACCTGACTTCAATCGATCGTCGACGAAGATTTCGACGGTCACGGGACCAACGAAGCTGTAGCCCTCGCTCACGGCATGCTGGCGAACGGTCTCTTCGAGTTCGGCGACGAGCGCCTTTTGAAAACCATCAAACCTCTCCGCGTCCGCCGGACCCAGCCACACGCGAACCTGATTTGGCGATATCGGACCTTGCGTCGAGAGACGACGGGTCAGATCGACCTCGCGAACGATCCGAGTCCCAATCTCGATTGGTTGTAGAGCATTCTTGAATGGTCGAGAAAACGTCCTCTCGAACATGCGCTCAAGGCGATTTTCAACACTTTTTAGTACCATGACATCAACAACTGTACCGGCGACAAGTATTACAACTGGATTCCAAAATCAGGGCGTTGGACGATGAACTAACCTCTCTGGTCTCCGGGCGAGTGGCGAAATTGGCAGACGCGCAGGCTTCAGGTGCCTGTATTCGAAAGGATGTGGGGGTTCAAGTCCCCCCTCGCCCACCGTGTGATGTTGCAGAGTTTCTGGGACAACTGAACCCCCAGAAGACTAATCGTCTCTTCGGGGCTGGTAGT
>PKZI01000227.1 GCA_003133005.1 Acidimicrobiaceae bacterium
CTACGGCTACGCGCGCCAGGACCGCAAGTCCGCTGGTCGCGAACCAATCACCGCGAAACTCATGGCCGACATGCTCCAGACCGCGGGCGCGAGCCGCGTGCTCTCGGTGGACTTTCACTCGGGACAGATCCAGGGCTTCTTCGACATACCCGTCGATCACCTCGTCGCCGCGCCGGTACTCGAGGAGTATCTCAAGGCGAATGCCGATCCGCGCGAGTTGGTCGTGGTGGCGCCGGACGCGGGACGCGTCAAGGTCGCCGAGCGTTACGCCCAGCACTTGGGTTGCGACCTCGCGCTCGTGCATAAGACCCGCCCGCGTGGCACCGCCAACGTCGCCGAGGCGCGACACATCGTGGGTGACGTTCGCGGTCGCCACTGCGTGCTGATTGACGACATGATCGACACGGCGGGCACCATCGTCGCCGCTTGTGACCTCCTAAAGGAACATGGTGCAGAAGAGATATGGGTCATGGCCACGCACGCGGTGTTCTCCCCGCCGGCGGTCGACCGACTCTTCAATGCGCCGGTGAGTCGTGTGATCGTCACCGACACGTTGCCGCTCGGTCCTGACCGCAGGTTCGAGAAACTCGAGATACTTTCGGTCGCGACGCTCGTGGCCAACGCAATTTCCGCCATTTTCGAGGATTCTTCGGTGTCCGAGATCTTCGGCGGCGAGAACTTGCTCTAGGACGAACTCGCTGAGAGCGGGGCGAGCCGCCGGGCTAGACTTTGTACCCGGTGCGAGGCCCGTTTTGGGACGCCCGACATTCGTTGGAGGATTCTTATGGCAACAGTCACGCTTCAAGCGTCGGCCAGTCGCGAGCACGGCTCACGCAATGCGCGCCGCTTGCGCACCTCGGGCTCAATTCCCGCCGTCATCTACGGTCACGACATCAACTCAATGCCCATATCGGTCGACGCCAAGGCGTTTCGCACGGCCATGTCGGGCGGACAGGGTCTTAACTCGCTGATCGACCTCGACGCCGACGGGAAGAAGTTCCTCGTGATGGCTCGCGAGATTCAGCGTCATCCCGTGCGCGGAACCGTCTCGCACATTGACTTTCAGGTCGTTGATCCCAACAAGCCAGTGCTCGCCGAAGTGCCACTGCACATGGTTGGTGACGCGGTCGAAGTTCGTCACGCCGACTGGGAAGTCGACCAACAGATGTTCAGTCTCGAGATCAAGACGCGACCTGACCAGATCCCCACGCACATCGACGTGGACATCTCTGAACTCAAGGTCGGGTCTTCGATTCGAATCCAAGATGTGGTCGTACCGGCGGGCGTCGAGCCCACGGGTGACCCATCGCTCACGGTGGTGACGACTCGTGCTGGTCGTACTGTCGCCGCCAAGCCGGCGGGCGGCACCGAGCCAGTCGCCGAGTAGTTCGACGTGGCGCTTCGGCGCTCGCGTAACGAGAGTCGACGGGGAACCGCCAGCACGCTGCTCATCGTGGGCCTCGCCAATCCCGGACTGGAGTACGAAGGGTCACGACATAACGTCGGCGGCGACGCCGTTCGATTGGTGTGTGCTCGACGCGGCGCGAACCTCAAACTCGAAAGCCGTCAACGTGCGCTGAGCGCAACCATTACGACGAGCCAAGGCATCGTCACCCTCGCGGTGCCTACGACCTTCATGAACGAGTCGGGTGCCGCGATCCCACCGTTGCTGCGACGTACGTCACTGGAGAATCTCACGCGCCTCTACGTCGCACACGACGAACTCGATCTTGATCCTGGTCGACTCCAACTGCGCGTCGGCGGGGGACTCGCCGGGCATAACGGTCTGCGCTCGATCGCGAGTGCGGTCGGTACCAATGACTTCGCTCGACTTCGCATTGGCATTGGCCGACCCGCACGCAAAGAACAAGTTACCGACTACGTGCTCAAGCCACCTAAGGGTAAGAGCAAAGAGTCGCTCTCGAGTGACGTCGAGAACGCCGCGGATGCGCTCGAGGCGTTGCTCGACTTCGACTTTGAAGAGGCGCGACGCCACATAAACGGTCCACGTGGCTGACGCGACGGGACTTCGCCGCGTCCTTGAGCTCGTTGGACCCGCGCTTCGCGCGCAGAACGCGTCCGGCGCGTTTAGTCCCGGTTCGTACGCGACGCCGCTGACGGTCGCGTCGTACGCACTCGAGTCTCCCGCCGTCGTCGTCGTGACAGCGACCTCGACCGAGGCCGAACAACTTCGCGACGCTCTGGCGGCGTTGTTGGGCGACGTCGACGAAGTGGCCCTCTGGCCCGGGTGGGACACGCATCCACTCGAACGAGTGAGTCCCGATAGTTCGGTCATGGCAACCAGATCGCTCGTGCGCTGGCGCTACAGCGAGGGTAAGGGCCCGCGCGTTCTGGTGGCGTCGGCGCGTGCGTTGTCACAGATCTTGCCGCCCGAACCAGTCAGCGCCCCACTGGTCGTTCGCCGTGGCGCGGAACTGGACCGTGACAAATTCATCGAGGGTCTCGCCGCAATGGGATACCGACGCGAGAATCTGGTGGAGCACCGCGCGGAGTTCGCCGTTCGAGGCGGCATCGTCGACGTCTGGCCCGCACAGGGACACGAACCCTTGCGATTGGACTTCTTCGGCGACGATATCGAGCGGCTCACGTCGTTCGATATCGCCAATCAGAGGTCCGTGCACGATCTCGATGTGGCGTTCATCGCAAGTGCACGCGAGTGGGTTCCCGGGGAGAGATCGCGTCGTCGCAGCGAGGCGCTCGTGAAGGAGCAGCCGTGGGGACGCGAGATGTTCGATCGACTCGCGACCGGACAACTCTTTGACGGTATGGAGGGCTGGATGCCTCTGTTCGTCGAAGAACCCTCGACGTTGCTCGACGAACTAAATGACGTGACGACGCTCGTGGTCGAACCCGAGCGAGTCGCTGCGCGACTGCGTGACCTGCTCGACGAAGAGCGTGAACTCACCGACGCGGTCGCCGCGACGTGGCGTGCCGGATCGGTCGTGCCGCTCTTGCACTTGGACTGGGCGCACGCCATCGATCGCCACACCAACCTCAAGCTTGAACCAACGGTTGGTTCACTTAGTTCCTCTACGCTCAACCTCGGCTCGCCACCCGTCGTCCAAGGTGACCCGTCGCGAATCGCCGCGCACGTGCGCAACTGGTCGAAGGCCCGTCGAGGTGTGGTGTTGACCTCGAACGCGGCGAGTGTGGAACGAATGGCCGAGCAATTGCGCGCCGAGGGACTCGATGTCACGACCGATCCCGCCCTTGTGCTCAGCGCACGCATTAGCGTGCTCGAAAGCTCGCTACCCTCGGGCTTCACGCTCGACGACCCCGAGATTGTCGTCTGGAGCGAGAGCGACCTCACCGGTCGTCGTGTCGTTCATCGCGCCGCTCGCACTCGCACTCGAAACGTTGACGGCTTCTTCGACGATCTCGCCATTGGCAGTTACGTCGTGCACCGTCAACATGGTGTGGCGAAGTTCTCGGGAACGACCACACGTGCGATCAACGGCACGACGCGTGATTATTTGATCCTCGAGTTCAAGGACGGTCGCAGCTATTGGC
>PKZI01000038.1 GCA_003133005.1 Acidimicrobiaceae bacterium
GAGCCACGACGAGGGCCACCAGCCCGCGAAGAACATCCCGAGCAGAATGGTCACCACACCGAAGACCTCCTGGAGCAGACGTTCGTGCGTGCGGATCACCCCGCCCAGACCACCGAAGAGCGCGCCGAAACTGACGAACACGATGGCGAAGCCCACGATGAACGCGAGAGCGCCAAAGACGGCGCGACCCCGACCCGAACGACTCTCGACCTGTGCGGTCGAACCGCTCAGAAACGCGACGTAGCCGGGCAGGAGCGGCAACACGCACGGCGACGCGAACGAGACCAGGCCCGCAGCGAAGGCGATCGGGAACGCCGCGAAGAGCGACGCGGGAAGCGTGGCGATCACGACGCGCCCTTACGCCACACCCCCGCGCCTACTTATCAGTACTGTCCACCCACTGAATGGCTTGGAGCGCCTCTGCGGGCGTCCAACCCTTCTTGTAGACCGCGGTCTTGTAGATGTTGCTTTTGTAACCCATGAACGTGGCGAGCACCTTGGAGAGCGTTCCGGTGAACGCCGGCTGTGTGCCACTCACGAATCGAACTTTCTGACTCGGGTCGATCACCCAGAACCCGTCGGAGTGGTTGATGTCGTAGGTCAGTTTCTTGTAGGGCGCCATCCAATCGGCGGGTGGCGGCGAACTCTGCGGCACGACCTGCACGGTCCATCCGAAGAACTTCTCAATCGCGGTGAGATTGGCGTTGAGGTCGCCCTTGCCCACGGTGCCGTTCATGCCGCTGGACAACGTCGCTCCCTTGGGCAGCGAAGGCTTCGTCGTCGCACCTTGCTCCGTCCAGAGCTCGAAGTTCGCGTCGATCAATTTGGCGTAGGCCTTCACGCGCGTGAGCGTGTCGCGGTAGGGATCGACGTCGAGGCCGATCACCTCGACGTTCGTCAAGTTGTCCTTCTTCACCAAGTCCTGCAACTGGAGAAGGTTGCCGGTGGTGAAGGGGCACGTGTCACCGCACAGAGTGAGATACGGCACGACGAACACGGTCTTGCCCTTGAGGGCACCCAACGTCTCGGGGGTGCCGTTTTGATCAACGAATTTGGCGTTCGCCGCCGCCGCGGACAGTGCGGTGGTGGTCGCCGCCCCCACGGACGCGGGAGGCTGCGACACCGAGGTCCCAAAGGCCGCGGGTGCCGCCGCCACCAGGGCCGCCGTCGCGAGTGCGGCCGCCACCTGAATCCGTAAAACCTTCCGTACCATGAAAATCTCCGTTCATCTACCGTCCGTAGTAGTTTCATACTACATTGCGTAGTAGACAAGTCAAATCGGCGATCGACGCATCCTTCGGTATTACGATTGGTCATCCGCCCGACGGGTCACGTAAAGGAGCCTCGTGAAACTAGGTGAATTGGAACGTGAGGTGATGGAAGTCGTCTGGAACGAACCCAGCACCGAGTTCACCGTGCGTGAGGTCAACCAACACTTCCCCGACCACGCCTACACGACGATCATGACGGTCCTCTCACGCCTCACGACGAAGGGATTCGTGAGCGAAGTGAAGCACGGGCGACGTAATACGTTCCGCGCGACCGCGTCACGCGAGGACTACATCACCGGGATGATCATGGAGGCACTCTCGAGCACGACCGACCGTCAGGCCGTGCTCGCCCACTTCGCCGAGGCGCTTCCTGCGAGCGACCAGCGTTTCATCCGCAAGATCTTCTCTCGAGATCAGGCAAAATGACGACAATCGTTCTGAGTGCGGTCGCGTCGTTACTCTGCCTGGTCGCACTACCCGAGATGCTGCACACGTCGCGCCGTTTCGACGCGAATCCGCGTGCCGGCCTCACCATCTGGGTGGCGATGTGCACTATTGGCTGGCTAAGCGCCATCATCCTGTTTTTGAAGATCGGTCTGCGCCAGTTCCACGGCCCCCTCCTTCACACCACAATCTCCTTCGTCGATNNATCGCCTCGGCGACGGTCACCCCTTACGCTGTCTGGGGCTCTCCGAAGTCGTGGGGCTCTCCGTCGCCCTCGACATCACCGTGCTCCTCGCGGGTGGTCTCACGTTCGCGACCTGGAAGATATGGGAGATGCGCCACGCTCAGCGCACGGTCTTGGACCTGGTCGCCGAGAACGACGAGCACGACGAGGGGATCTCCCTACTTCGCCATCCCCAACCGCTGGCGTACTACTTGCCCGGTGATGGCGGACGCGTCGTTCTGAGCACAGGAGCGATAGACGTCCTCTCGCGACGCGAGCTCGCGGCAGTGGTATCACACGAAGAAGGGCACCGTCATGGTCGACACGGTGCGCTCCTCATTCCTCTCCAGGTATTGTCGCCGTTCGTCTCGTTTCTCCCGGTTGCTCGCTACGGGCCCGAGGTCATGCGCACGTACCTCGAGATGTCGGCCGACGACTACGCACGCGCGCGCGTGTCCGCGCCCGCGCTACGAGCGGCACTCGAGAAGTCGAGTCTCTTCCACCGCCCGCCGCGCGGCGCCTTGGGTATGCACGACGCCGTGGTCGAACGTCGCCTCCACCGTCTCGAACGTGGCGCGGTGCCGATGCTGGATCAAGCGACGTTGCTCGGCGTGAGTGGTGCGGCGCTCTCACTCTTTTGGACGTTGTTGATGGTGCGCTGAGCCCGGTCCTCGCTCGTCACGACGGGCGACGTGGCCACGATCTTTTAGTAATTGGTGTAGCGAAGACCCACGGGCTGGCGAACGGCGCGCGCGCGCAACGTCGAGTGCAAGGCAATGCCGAGGACGTGCGCGGCCATGAGGAGCGAGCCCCACACCATCATCACTGACCCACCACTGTGAATGTCGCCAATCGTGACCATCGCCATTCGCATTCCCGTGTCGTCGAGCGACGCCGAGGTGGACGACCACAGCACGAGACCTGTCGTGGCGATGACGGGTAGTGCCAGCACGACGTAGGTGAGTCGCTGTTGATCGCCCATCACCCG
>PKZI01000256.1 GCA_003133005.1 Acidimicrobiaceae bacterium
AAGTACGCAAAGTTGGCGCACGCTCGCACGATCAAGGGCATCACAAAATTCCGTCGACGAAAGTACGCGACGGGAATAAGTGGATTGCGCGCAGTGCGAAGTCGCTGCACGAAGCCAAACATGAGCGCCACGGACGCGACGAATAGTCCCACGGTCCACGCGCTCGACCAACCGACGTTAGGCCCGATCGAGAGCCCCAACATCAGCGCTGTCACCGAGAGTGAAAGTGCCCAACTGCCAATCCAGTCCATCTTCTTGAACTCGGCGCGCGCCTCGGCCTTCTTCGACGCCTCTTCATGATCGAGGCCTCGACGTCGTGGCAACAGGATCACCACCACGACGAACGCAACGGCGATGAGCACCAACTGAAACCAGAACAGTGCGCGCCACCCGAACGCCGCAATTATTGGAGAACCGAGCGAAACGCCGATCACCGGACCGCCCGCACCAACGAGCGACCACCAACCCATGGCCTTGACCCGATCTTCGCGGTGAAACACCATGTTGATAAGCGCGCCCGACGCCGTACCGGTCGCGGCACCTTGCACGCCGTCGAGGGTGCGCGCGAAGAGCAACATGTCCACGTTGTGCGAGAGTGCGGTGAGAATCGCCGACACCATTGCCCCCACTAGCCCAAAGAGGTAGAGNNATGAACACGGTGAAGGTGAAGTTGAGCGCGAATAGTCCCGCGAGCAACGACCAAAGGACCCACCATTCGTAGCGTGGCGAACCTTCGGCGCGAGCTTGCACTCGTCGTCGTAAGAGCCAAAACCAATTGAGGTCGCTGCCGGCCTCACTACCTAGCGTGCCGAACGCCGCGCTCGCGGGATCGGCGCGCGCGTTCAGAAGGTCGTCAGGGTTCTCACGGTCCAGGTGCGCTGGTGGGCGCGGATCACTCACGTCAACGAGGAACGTAACTGCGCGGCGATTTCATCGTCAAAGAGCAGTGCGCACCCCTGACGAATTCCGCGTACCGGACTCGAAATTTTCGCGCCACGACCATCCCATGCACCCATCGAAGCGCCCCCTCAAAATTGTCGTACCTCGATTGTAAGTCGGGTGAACGAAGTGCTCAGAGGCCCGTACGTCGCCAAAATGAGGGAGGCCGAGCGTGCGCGTGATAGTGGTCTGGAATATTGCGCATGTGATCGTCGGTCTTCCAATTATCCACGCCGAGTTCTTCGTCGGCCACGATGCGAAGTCTCTCGAGCAAACGTGATTTCACGTCAGGTGGAGGCGACGCATCATGAGTGCGCCACACGACCATTGGCACCACGCAGATTTCGCAATCGGCGATCCAGCACACCTCGTCTTCGAAGTAGCGCCTCGTCACGGGCGCCGCCTCACAGAGGTCGCAGGTCATTCCTTGACGTTGAGCGTTACCGTAGCGTGCCACTTGACCATTGTTCCCGCGGCGGGCACTTCGGAGACGACGCTGGTCCACGCGGGAGTGTCGGCACCAGGACCCTTGGTGACGTAGTAGAGCGCGGCTTTGGCCATCGCCGCGTTCACTTGCGCTTGGTCCATACCCACGACGTTGGGCATGGCGCGAAGACCCTCGCCCGCCAAGGTCGTCGTCGTCGTTGACGTCGTGGTGCCCGATGTCGGGGTCGTCGTGGTCGTCGTGGCCGTGCTCGGCCCCGTGCTTAAGGCGAGCACGACCGTTGAATGCACTGGCACGGACGGTGGATTTCGAGTCGTGTGATACAACACGACGGCGACGTCGCCCATCGGGATTATTGGATTCGCCCGCGCTTCTGACGCGGGGCACTGCGCTGCGATCTTCAACAGCGCCAGTTTCGCGGTGTCGTAGGCGCACGTTTCGCCCACGAGTCCTTTGGGCAGCGCAATCAACGTCGGCCCCGTCGAAATCGTCACGGTGATATCGAACCCTGACTTTTCTTTAGTTCCGGCCGCAGGCGACTGCGACAAAATGTCGTTCGCGGGAACGCTTTGTGACACGGCGTGCTGGTCGATCGTCAAGGTGAAACCGTCAGCTTTAAGTACGTCTGAGGCCTGCGCGGACGTGAGGTTCGTCAAATTGGGTACAACGTGGTCCTGGCTGAAGAGTCCGAGCTTCCATACGGCGCCCGCAGCGACGGCGACTATCAAGATGAGAACCGCGGCGACCAAATAACCAGTCCGTCGAGTTCGCGGCGCGCGCCCGGGCGGCATTGGTTCATAGCCGTAGGGTGCGGTGCGGCGAGGTGGGCCGTCGCGAGGCGGATCACCCGCGGGTTCGTCGAAACGTGGTGTTCGCACGCGAACGGGTGGCGTCAGCGGGTGCGCGGCGGTACCACTGAGCTGGTCTGGCGATGGAGGACGAAAACCAATTGACGTGCGTGGTTCGGTCGGCGTGAACTGCGCAAGTATTGGAATCTCGCCCGGCGTATTTCGTAACACCAAGGGTGCGGCGTCGGTGACCGCAGCACCGAGACGATTCGAGAATTGATCGGCGTTCAGACGCAGCCGTGGATCTGAGACCGCGGCTTGCGCCAGCAGCATGTCGAGCGTACCCAATTCAACGCGCACGGGCAGGGGCGAATTGATGCGCGCTCGCAAGACCGCGTCCACACTGAATCCGTCGAACGCCGAGACGCCCGTGGCCGCTTCGAAGAGTATGAGCGCGAGCGCGTACACGTCGGACTCGGGTCCAGCCGGTTCGCCCAGCGCCTGTTCAGGACTCAGGTAGCGCACGTCATCGAGGCTCAGATGTTCGCGGTACGCGTCGCCCAATCCCGCGAGAGCGATGTCACTCAGTCGCACGCGTCCTTCGTCGTCGAAGAGCAACTTGTCCGGCGAGAGGTCAGCGTGCACGAACCCATTGGCGTGCACGTAGCTCAACGCACTCGCGACGTCGCGCCCGAGACGCGCCACGTCGTCCACGCTGAGCGTCTGACCCGCCGCGAGAACGTCCTCGAGCGATCCACCATCGAGGTATTCGGTGACCATGAAAATCGCGCCCGACTCTTGTCCGCCGTCAAATACCCTCGCCAAATGAGGATGGCTCAACGTGGCCGCTCGTACAATGCGATCACGGAATGCTCGTCGAACGCCCTCGTGCGCCGCGAGTGATGGCAAAAGCACTTTGACGATGACGGTGCGGTGAAGCGATTGATCTTCGGCGAGATAGACCTCGGCGGTGTTACCCACCCCCAACTGTTCGAGGATGCGGTATCGACCAGCCAGATCGTGACCATTGACAAAAGTAGGGTACGCCATTCTGTTCAAACCTTAGTAAGTGCGGCCTACGAAAGGGTGTTGTTCCAAGTTCCCGTTCGTAGAAGTTCACCAAAATCCGTGGCTGGTACCATCGGCACACCGAGTTCAGCCGCCTTGGTGAGTTTCGAAGCCCCCGGGGCGTCACCCACCACCACGCAATAGGTTTTTTTCGACACCGAGCCAGGTGACGTACCACCGCGTTCCTTGATAGCCTCCTCCGCCCCATCGCGCGAGTAACCCTCGAGCGATCCGGTCACCACCACCGCACGTCCGGCCAATGTCTGTTCAAGTGAAGTCTCTTCGCGCACTTCGCGGAGCGTGAGACCGAGTGCGTCGAGGCGCGCCATTCGTTCTCGATTTTCTTGGTCGCGACAATAGTCATAGACCGACGCCGCGATAACGGGTCCAACGCCCTCGAGCGCTTCGAGCACTTCGAGCGGTGCACTCGCGAGCGCGTCGTAGGTGCCAAACGCTCGTGCGAGCTCGCGTGCCGCCACCGGACCCACGTGACGTATGCCGAGTCCCACGAGTACCCGACTGAGCGCCGCGCCTCGCGCACTCGTGATGGCGTCGACGAGTGCGCGCCCCGAGAGTTCGCCCAAACCTTCGAGCGGTGACAGATCACTTACCTTCAGCGTAAACAGATCTGCCACGTCGCGTATGAGACCCGCCGCGAGCAATTGCGCCACGCGACTCTCACCCAAACCTTCAATATCGAGCGCGCCTCTCGAAGCAAAATGAACTATCTGCTGTAGGAGTTGGGCGGGACACGCGGGATTGACGCAGTAGGTATCACTCTCTTCGCCCACTCGCTGTAACGGAGCACCGCACTCGGGACAGTTCGTCGGGAACTTCCACGGTGGCTTTCGGCGTTTGCCGGGCTCAGGCACCGCGCCCACAACTTCGGGAATGACGTCGCCCGCCTTTCGCACGATGACCAAGTCACCCGGGCGCACGTCTTTTTGTGCGACCTGGTCCTCGTTGTGCAGTGTCGCCATAGAGACTCTCGAACCAGCCACCACCACCGGTTCGAGTACCGCGTAGGGCGTGGCGCGGCCGGTACGGCCAATGGAGACCTCAATGGCGAGCAGTCGCGTGGAACGCTCCTCGGGAGGAAGCTTTCGCGCAATTGCCCATCGAGGTGCACGACTCGTGAAGCCGAGCGCGGCGCGTTGGTCGAGGTCGTTCAACTTTATGACAACACCGTCGATCTCGTAGGAAAGATCGTGGCGGTGTTCCTCGAACCACGAACTACGCCCGATCATCGCGTCGGTGCCCGTGACGACGATTGTCTCGACGGCGGTGAAGAAACCCCACTTCGAGAGTTGTTCGATCGTGCGGTAATAGTTCTCAAATTGCATCGAGCCGTCGAGGTCGACGAGTTGATAACTGAGGAACGAGAGCGGACGGGTCCTCGAGACGGCCGGGTCCTTTTGTCGCAGGCTTCCCGCGGCCGCGTTGCGAGGATTGGCGAATTCCTTTCCCCCTTGTTCGCGTTGTTGTTGGTTCAAGGAGAGGAAGTCTGCTTTCGCGATGAAGACCTCGCCTCGTACCTCGACGTTTCCCCGATGTCCGCCCCGCAATTGCTGGGGCAGGTTCTTGATCGTGCGCACGTTGTCGGTGACGTCCTCGCCCACGCGACCGTCACCTCGCGTCGCACCCTGGACCAAGACACCGTCGACGTAGCGCAGCGAGAGCGCGAGACCATCGATTTTTGGCTCGACGGCGTACGCGAGTGACGAGGGAGCCTCCCCCAACCCCCGCGCGACACGATCGGCCCACGCCCCTAATTCAACGACGTCAAAGACATTGTCCAGGCTGAGCATCGGCTGCGCGTGTGTGACTTCACTGAAGACCGTCGTTGTACCCGCTCCAACCTGATGGGTCGCGGACGCTTCGCTCTCGAGTTCAGGGTGCTCGCTTTCTAGCGCGCGCAGTTCGACCAGTAGCGCGTCGTAATCGGCATCGGGAATCTCGGGAGCGTCGTTGGCGTAGTACGCCTCATTGTGGCGAGCGATCTCGCGACGCAAGAACTCCACGCGCTCGCGCGCGGAGTTCACGACCGAACGACAATCGCCGCGCCCGCGACGATCGTTGGTTCCTGCATCTTGTACATCACGACGGATTGGCCCGGCGCCACCGGTCGCGCTGGCGCAGAAAGTTCAAGAGCGCACGCACCGTCATTACGAAACGTCGCGACCTGAACGCGACCGTGTGCACTCCATTGAGCGAGCACCACCTCACCGTTCTCTAACTTGTCGTGCGTGAAACTCAGCGAAGATTCATCGAGCGCCACGCGCGATATGAGAACCTCGTCAAGTGTGCCAACCTCGATGCGGCGCTCGCGCACGTTCACGCTCGCTACGTAGCGCTTCTGACCGTTTCGGTCGGGTACGACACCGCGACGCTGACCAACGGTCATCAGTTCGGCGGCGTCGGTCTCGCCTATGACGTCGCCACTCGCTCGATCAACAATGGTTGCACTCGTGAGTGGCACCCGTTGACGTAAGAAGACCTCGCGACCCTTGGACGCCTCGATGAAACACACGTCTTGACTATCGGGCTTGTCCCACGTACGAAGACCCAGGCGCTCGGCGTGCGAGCGGACCTCACTCTTCTGCAAGGCACCAATGGGCAGGAGCAACATCGACAGCTGCTCTTCGGTGAGGTAGCCCAAGACGTAACTCTGGTCCTTCTGCTCGTCCGCCCCGCGCACCAGTTCGTGGCGTTCGCCGCGCGCGAGGATCCGTGCGTGATGGCCCGTCGCCACGGCGTCAAAGCCGAGTCGCCGTGCGCGCTCGAAGAGTAGGTCGAACTTGATGTGCCGATTGCACTCGATGCAGGGATTGGGCGACGTTCCTTCGGCGTGTGCGCGCACGAAAGGCTCGACCACGTGTCGGTTGAACTCCTCGGTGTAGTTAAAGACATGGTGATCGATGCCGAGCATCTGGGCGACCCGTCGCGCGTCGTCAACGTCGGCGACCGAGCAACAACCGGAATCAGACACGCCGCCCCAGAGTTTCAACGTGGCGCCGACGACTTCGTGACCTTGTTCGAGTAAGAGACCCGCCGCAACGGACGAGTCGACGCCCCCACTCATGGCAACGAGTACATTCACCGTCCCATTCTGCCAGTTTTCGCGCGGGCCTAGCCTTGCCCGAGGCGATAGACCACGGACGACAGCACGCCAATCAGTTGGTCGACTTCTTGCTCCGTGGTCTCGGCGCCCATAGTCAGGCGCAACGAACCCCCGGCACGACCCGGCGACATACCCATCGCCGCAAGCACGTGGCTCGTGATCGCCGCTCCACTCGAGCAGCTCGACGCCGCGGACGCGCACACACCTTCTTGGTCGAGGAGAAAGAGCAGTTCATCGCTCGCGAGTCCCTCGAACGTCACGTGCACCGTCCCGGGAACCTTGCGCGCCGCAGGAGCAGTAATCGCACAACCCGGAAGAAAACTGAGCGCCGCGCACAATTTCTGTTGGTAGTCCACCACTCGATCGTTCACGTCGACGAGTTCTTTTTGAGCCAATCGAACCGCCGCGGCGAGCCCCACCGCGGCCGCGACGTCCACCGTGCCGCCGCGCCGTCCACGTTCTTGTCCCCCGCCGGGCACCACCGCATCGAGTGCGACCTCGTTTCGCATGATGAGCGCACCCGCATTCACGGGACCGCCGATCTTGTGCGCGCAAATCGAGATCAGGTCAATCGTGGCCGTGACCGTTGGTAGGTAGAGCCATGGCGCAGCCGCGACGGCATCAGTGTGGGTCACTACCCCACCCGGTACCGAGCCGTTCGCGACCGACGTGACCGCGTCGAGTGGCTGACACACCCCAGTCTCGTTATTGACGGTCATGACACTGACGATCGCTACGTTCGAATCGATCGCCTCGCGAAGCGACTCGATGTCGATGACGCCGTCGGCGTCAACGTCAACGTAACGGACCTCGACGTCGTCGTACTCGCGATCCAAGAAGCCGGCAGCATCGAGCACGGCGTTGTGCTCGACCTTCGACGCGACCACGACGCTTTTCTCGTGCGTGCGGCGGTGCGCGATCGTCGTGCCGACTATCGCGAGATGGCAAGACTCAGTTCCACCACCGGTGAAAATCACGCCGCCCGGTCGCGCGCCGACGAACTGTGCCACCTCGTCGCGGGCTTCTTCGATGGCTCGTCGAGCCTCGCGCGCGGCGCGGTGGCTGCCCGAGGGATTACCCACCACCCCGTGCTGCCAACGCTCCATGGCGTCGATGACTTCTTCACGTCGCGGCGCAGACGCCGCGTGATCGAAATAAAGTTGCTCGCTCATGCGATGTAGAAACTTTTTTGGTTTGTGAACTCGCGCGTGCCGGCTCTCGAGAGCTCGCGACCGTAGCCGGACTTCTTCGTGCCGCCAAATGGCAGTTCGGGCATCGAAGCGACAATGGCGTTCGCAAAGACCATTCCCGCGTCGAGTTGTGCGACGCCCTCGTCAATCTCTCGTCTATCGCTCGCCCATATCGACGCGGCGAGTCCCCAGGGCGTGTCGTTGGCAAGCGCGATGGCGTGCCCAAGATCGTTCGCCACCTGCACCACGGCCACGGGTCCAAAGAGCTCCTCATTCGCCGCGCGTGCGTGCGCGGGAACGTCGGTCAGCACGGTGGCGGGATAGAAGTAGCCGGTGCCTTCGAGCGCTGCGCCTCCGGCACGTACGACCGCACCTTGCGCCACCGACGACGACACTTGTGCGCTCAGTAGCTCCAGCTGGGCCTTGCTCACTAACGGACCGAGGTTGGTCGCCGGATCCATCGGGTCGCCGGTCGTCACCTTGCTCATCTCGTCGACGAATCGGTCGACGAACTCCTCGCTTCGTTCGCGCACCACGATGAAGCGCTTTGCCGCGATACACGCCTGGCCATTGTTTTGAATGCGCGCGGTCACCGCGTTCGCGACCGTTCGGTCCAAGTCCGCTGACGCGGCGACGACGAAGGCGTCCGAACCACCAAGCTCGAGCACGCACTTTTTGAGATTGCGTCCCGCTTCTTCAGCGACGGCTCGTCCCGCACGCTCCGAACCTGTGAGTGTCACGCCCGCGATGCGGTCGTCCGCGATGATCGCGGGAACCTGGTCAGGTTCGACGAAAAGATTCGTGACGACGCCTCGTGTGAATCCCGCGCGCGTGAAGAGATCCTCCAGATAGAGCGCGCATCCCGGCACGTTGGGTGCGTGCTTGAGCACGACGGCGTTTCCCGCCATCAACGTAGGTCCGGCAAATCGCACGACTTGCCAGAGCGGAAAATTCCACGGCATGATCGCCAAAATCGGACCCACCGGCTCGTAGCGGACGCCGCTGCGCGCGGCGTTGGTCGTAATGACTTCATTTTCCAGCATTGCGGGCGCGTGTTCGCTGAAATAGCGCAGCGTCGCCGCACACTTCGCAGCTTCGCCCTTCGCCGCCGCGAAGGTCTTGCCCATTTCGCTCGTCATGAGCTGGGCAATAACCGGAATTTCTCCTTCGAGCAACTCGGCCGCGCGCTTCATAAGTTCGCCACGGTCCTTTAGCTCGGTCGTTCGCCAGACGTGATAGCCAGTCGCGGCGAGTTCGAGCGCGGTATCGATCCCCTCGGGATCAAGTACGTCGTGTCGCGAAAGTACCTCTTCGGTATAGGGATTGGTGGCGACGAACGGCATCTAACTAGTCTGCCAGCAAATCAGTCGCATTTGTCGAGAGTGCGCTTCGCGGCTCGTGAACGACGACTGCACATTTTCGAAACGCCAGGGGACAGCAACGAATTTTCGCCGCACCACCACGCAGAGGCGTCTTCTACTCTTCGCTTTTTTTCTTGGCGGGACGAAGCGCGAACCACCACACCGAGATAATGGTGGCGAGTGCACCGAGAACGCCAAGGGTTGACTTAACACCCTTGCCCTTGGACTTAGGAGAATCTGACATGCACCCATCGTAATAAGGAGAGAGCCGGGGGCTCGCAGCCCCCGGCTCTCTCCCTGACGATGTGCTTACGCCGCGTGGTGCGCCTCGACGGCAATTTCGATGCCGACCTTGTTGCCCACAACGAGACTGCCGTTTTCGAGCGTCCCTTCGAAGTTGACCCCAAAGTCGCGACGGTCAATCTCGCCGGTGACTTCGAACGCGGTGACGTCGACGCCTGGTGCCATGCTCGGCCCGGTACCCAGGTACTCGAGCAAGAACGTCACTGGCTTGGTGATGCCGCGCACCGTCAGGTCAGCGACCAGTTCGTACTTGTCGCCACTCTTGGGCGTGATTTTCGTGGACTTCAACGTGAGGGTGGGGTAGTTCTCCTGGTCGAGGAAGTCGGCACTCTTGAGGTGGCCATCGCGCATCTCGTTGGCGGTGGTGATGCTCGCTGCTTGCAAGGACGCTTCAACCGACGAATTCTCGATGGAGTCGCCAATGGTGATGGTGCCGGTGAAATCAGTGAAATTACCGCGCACCTTCGCAGCGACGAGGTGGCGAGCGACGAAACCGACGCTCGAGTGGACGGGGTCGACGTTGTAGACGCCGGGAGCGGGAAGATTGCTCATTTTGGATCTCCTAATTATTTGGACAAAGTTTGTTGCCTCTGGAGACTATAGTTGCCTACTCAACTACTTGTCAAGAAGTAGTTGTAAATACGAGTAACTGCTATACTTTACTCATGACAACGACCGCCAAAATCTGCCCTTCGGGCGACGAGCGCGTCAAACTCTTCGGCCTTCTGCTCGAGACCAACGCGCGACTCTCGCGTAACTTAGGTGTCACCCTCGAAGCGAGCTGTGCACTACCACTCGCGTGGTTCGAGGTACTTCTTCTACTTCGCCAGTCGCCGGAGGGACACCTCAAGATGAACCAGATCGCCGACGCCATCGTGCACACGACGGGCGGCACGACCCGGCTCATCGATCGCCTCGAAGAGGCGGGATTCGTTTCTCGTCGCCAGTGCCCGAGCGACCGTCGCGCGATTCACGTCGGCATATCGACACTCGGTGACGAGAAACTCGACCAAGCCTTGAACGTGCACCTCGACTACCTCGAGGAGAACCTCGCCGCGCGCCTGAGCGAAGGCGAACGATTAACGCTCACCGACCTCCTCACCAAGTTGATGGCTACGAAGACTTCTTGAGCCAGACGCGCGCGTCGCGCGCGTCGTCGAGTTCGAGCACAAACCCCTCGCCCTCGCCTTCAGCGCTGATGACGTCCACGGCCAAAACTTCGTTCGCGAGCAACGCGAATCCGTCGGTCAGATCGTCAATACCGCGCACGTGAAGAACTATTCGATCCGACACGTCAAGTCCCGTCTGCTTGCGTAGGTCCTGCACTTGGCGAACGACGTCACGTACGTAGCCACGGCGACGAAGCTCGTCACTCAGTGCGAGATCAAGTGCGATCACTTCCCCACCGTCACGCGACACCGCAAAACCACCCTGGCCCTTCACTCGCAGTTCGAGATCCTCGGCGCCAAGTTCAAAGTCTCCGGTCGACAGATGCACCCTCACCGTGGCGCCACTCTCGAGTGTGCGCGCCGCCTGCATGGAATCAAGCGCGGCGAGGGCGCCCTTCAGCTCCTTTACCGCTTCGCCGAGCCGCGGTCCTACGGACCGGAAATTCGGCACGAGTTCAAAACTAAGGACCTCGGCGAGCTCGGAGCCGTATTCGAGCGTGTCGACGTTGAGTTCGTCCTCGACCACGCCCGCCGGCGGACGGGCCGAACCCGGTGCGAGGAACACGAGAGCTCGCGCCAGGGGTTGACGAACCTTCACGCCCGCTTCGGCGCGAGCAGCGCGTCCGAGCGACGTGAGTCGCCGCGCCACGTCCATCGACGCCTCGAGTTCGAGGTCGCGGTGCGCGGGGTTGCCCACGGGCCAATTTTCGAGATGCACCGACGCGTCGTCGTCGACGTCAAAGAGTTCGCGGTAGAGGGATTCGGTGAGGAAGGGACAGAACGGCGCAAGCATCAGCGTGATGCGCTGGAGGACCTCGAGTAACGTCGCCTGCGCGGCGAGTGAGTCCGAACGCGGTGCGGTGGGATCGGTGCGCCAGAATCGGCGGCGACTGCGACGCACGTACCAATTCGAAAGGTCGTCCACTAACGCGCTCAACGCGTCGGTGGCCCCTAAGGGCTCGTAACCCTCCAGCGCCGCCGTCACGGCGACCGTCACGCTCTCGAGCCGTGAAAGTATCCACCGGTCGGTCGCGGAACGGTCCTCGATCGAGGGGATATCGGGGTCGGCGGGGTCGAATCCGTTGAGCGACGCGTACGTGGTGAAGAAACTGTACGTGTTCCACAGCGTCGCGAGCGTCTCGCGCAACGACGCGTCGATCGCGCCGAGCCCCGCGCGCGTGGACGTCCACGGCGAACCTTGGGAGAACATCCACCACCGAAGCGGGTCCGCGCCGCGCGTGCTGAGTACGGACCACGGGTCGATCACGTTGCCGAGCGACTTGCTCATCTTCTTGCCGTTCTCATCGACTATGTGGCCGAGACAGAGCACGTGCTCGTAGGGCTTGTGCGAGAAGACNNAACTGGAGCGCGTCCTCGCTGCCCGCGACGTGGGGATAGCCCACTTGCGCCGCGGGCATGGCGCCCGAATCGAACCACGCGTCAATGACGGGTTCGACGCGCGTGGCGGGTTCGTTGCACGTGCGACACGCAATCACCACCTCGTCGATGCCCGGACGATGCGGGTCAAGGTCCTTGAGGTCACGTCCGGCGAGTTGTGACAACTCCTCGAGCGAACCTACGCACGTGTAGTGCTTTTGTTCGCACTGCCAAATCGGCAGCGGTGTCCCCCAGAACCGGTCACGCGAAAGCGCCCAGTCCACGTTGTTGGCGAGCCATTCACCGAAGCGCCCGTCGCGAATATGGCCCGGGTGCCAGTCAATGGTCTGGTTCTCTCCAATCATCTCGTTCTTATAGCGACTCGTACCCACGTACCAACTGGGCTTGCCCCAATAGATGAGCACCGTCCCACAGCGCCAGCAGTGCGGCAGCGAGTGCACGTACTCATGGCGGCGCAGCAAGAGTCCTCTGCGTTCGAGCTCGTTGTTTATCTCGTGGTTCGCCGCTCGTACACCCACGCCCTCGAGCCAAGGGACGTCGCTCGTGAACGTGCCCTCGGGTCCCACGGGATTGACCATTGGTAGCGAGTACGCGCGCGCGATCTGGCGGTCGATCTCGCCAAAGGCCGGGGCTTGGTGCACGAGACCGGTTCCTTCGTCGGTGGTCACGTAGTCCGCCTCGACGACGTAACACGCGTCGACGTCGCTGGGAAGTGCCACGTCATTGAACGGACGCTCGTAGTGCACGCCCGCGATCTGTGCGCCAAGGAATGTGCCACCCGGGGTCGCACCTTCGCCTACGACGGACGTGACCAACGCCGCCGCGACGACGAGGCCATCGATGATGGTGTACTCGACCTCGGGATTGACCGCGACGGCGACGTTGGACAAAAGCGTCCAAGGGGTGGTCGTCCACACCGCGAGGTGCGTCGCGCCCTCGAGCACGGGATAGTCGTGCGCATCAAGGAGGGGAAATCGCACGTAGGCGCTCTCTTCGGCTTCGTCGGTGTAGAACTCGGGGNNACGTGTAGACCTCGGGCTGGCCCAACTCGTGACTCGAGAGTGCGGTGCCACACCGCGGACAGTACGGCACGACCTTGAGGTCCTCGTAGAGCAGGCCGCGGTCAAAGAGCTGTTGAAGTTGCCACCAGACCGACTCAATGTAGGAAGGATTGAAGGTGTAGTAGGCGTGCTCCATATCCGTCCAGTACCCAATTCGTTCGGTGAGCTTCTCGAAGTCATCGACGTAACTGAGCACGGATTCTCGGCACAACCGAGTGAACTCCGCGATACCCACTTTTTCTACGATGTCGCGCTTTCCCGAAATGCCGAGTTGCCGCTCGACTTGAACCTCCACGGGTAGCCC
>PKZI01000257.1 GCA_003133005.1 Acidimicrobiaceae bacterium
ACTTCGTCTTCACTCATCAGTACAGTAAGTCCGTCGCCCGAGAAGTGATTCGATCCTTCAAGGTCATTCGCTGAAGGATCACGTTTTTTGAGGCCGCAGTTCTTTCGACCACGTCACGCCGTAGTGGGCCCTGCAAACAAAATCTCGTAGTGATTGAGATTGACGTCAGCGTGCACGAGGTCAAATCCGGTTTTCGTGAGAGTCCGCTGCGACGCAATGTTGTCAGGTGTCGTTTCTGCGATCAACCTTGAAAGTCCATTCTCCTCAGCGAGCGTCACGAGCGCTGAAAGCGCTTCTGCGGCGAAGCCATTTCCGCGCGCTGAAGGAACCAGGCCGTAACCAATCTCAGCGAAGCCGTCCACTGGCGCGTCCTTAAAACCAATGCCCCCGATGGCTTGACTATCGGAACGGCGAGTTACCACGTAGTGACCGAAGGGTCGTAGCTCTCCGATGGCGATACTCGCGCGAAGAAAATTTGTAACAGCGATGACGTCACCCTCAAATGGAAAGTCGTCCGCCCACGTATCAGTAGCTGCTGGCCTGCGAGCGACGATACGTTCGGCTTGTACCACGTCGATTGCGTGGAGCTGAAGACGCGTTGTCAAGATGTCGGTCATAGCATCCTTCTCGCTGGCGCTATCGGATCTTGACCGTTAGTCGGTGAGTATCGATCACTTTACGGATGTTTGCGACGTCGAGTTGAATCAGACCACCGCGAAAATTTTCGCGCTAGTCCCGCTTTAACTTTTGTACTTCGTTGACGTGCCACGCGGTCTTTCGCTTCATCGCCATGCTAAACGGCTTAGTCCCGACCGCAAAGGACATGACGCCCAATGGTGCGAGAATGCCCGTAAGGACAAGGACCGTCGCTAACGGTATGAAGAATAGAGCCGAAGGCACTTCAAGAAAAAGAAGACCCGCGATCAGCAACTTCTCCTTGCCAGGCAATTTGACCCTGGGTGAGTCTTGATCCACAGCGGTCATGGTTTTCACCCCTAAGTCACTGTATATCGATGTTTTATGAATTTCCGCGCCTTTCCGGACCTCGAGTCGTGGAAGCGCCTAAGCATCGAATGAAAGGAGAGCTCACTCGAAGTTCTTAATGTCATTCGGGCACGACGCACCCACGAACGTAAGCTTTGCGTCCTTATCTGATTGGTCTCTTGACGCCGCGATTAGGCGTCACTTTAAAATCCTTGATGTTCACTTCGTTCGCTTCTGATGTGCACCAAAGACAGCGATTTCGAACAAGCGACGTTCAATCGAGAGGTCGCCGGAAATAGTGAATGATTGCGGTCGTACGGCTACCTGAAATTCCAATCCAAAACGCGGTGAGCGAAATTATCGGAACTGTCATGAAGAGTTCCCATCCGTCTGCGGGAAGATCCACGAGTGCGGTGCCAAGATCCTTCCACCCCTTCTTGCCAACGGCCACGTACAACTCGGTATATTCGTAGCGCATTGGCCAAAACTAGTGCGTCAATGCCCTTAATTGCCAGCTGCGTTATGTACTCAAACGGACTTCCCGAACGATCTGAACCAACGAGCCGCCTAGAGTTTTCACGTGCGTTGCTACCTCATAAGCGAACAGGACGGTCATTTCGAACGAGGCGTTGTTGACTACGAACCCTCCCCCACCAGTTCCGATGACGTCGAGATAGAAGTTGAATACTCCGGATTGAACTTCAAGGACGCACTCGTCGCCAGACCCAAAAGCAACGTGCGGCGACTACCGCGCCTCGTGGGTGGTGTCGATGCGGCTGGTATCGTGCTCAATTCCACGGATGCCTCAGTTGCCGTCGGAACGCGCGTCGTCGCGCTCGGTGGGGACCTCGGCGTTCGTCGCGACGGTGGCTTCGCTCCCCTCCTCTTCGCACCACCATCTCTCGTCAACGTCCTGCCCGATAGCATCTCGACGCGCGACGCCATGGTGATTGGCACCGCAGGCGTGACCGCTATGGCGAGCATTCTCGCGCTCGAACATCATGGACTTCCCGCTGGTGCTGAGGTTCTCGTGACCGGTGCAACCGGTGGTGTGGGGTCGCTCGCCGTGTCACTTTTACATGCCCGCGGCTACTCACCAGTTGCCTCAACCGGATCGACGCACGAGTCTGCGTGGTTGCGTGAACTCGGCGCCAGCGAGGTCATTGGACGAGACGACATCGCCGATCGTCCCGATCGAATGCTCGCGAGCGAGCGATGGGCGGGCGCCATTGATTGCGTGGGAGGTGACACCCTGCACCAGATACTTCGCTCGCTACGCTACGGTGCTGCTGTCGCAGCGAGTGGACTCGTAGCGAGTGCCGAGTTACACACCAACGTCTATCCCTTCATCACGCGAAGCGTTGCGTTACTCGGAATTGACACCGTCGAGATGTCGGCATCGCTTCGCGTCAAGGTCTGGCGCGAACTGGGTAACCTTGCGCCACGACTCAACTTTGATCCACTCGTCGACTCAACAATCGACCTGCAAGGACTTGACGGCGCACTCGACACCATCGCCCAAGGCTCGACCCGAGGGCGGATTATTGTCGTACCCAAGTAGACCTTGGTGCCACGTCGCTGCGCCGAGATGCATTTGACATCTGCGACTAATAGAAAGGGCTCACCCAGATTGTTGCGGCGTTACAAGGCTCAAGTGCGTAACTTGGCGTCACCGTGGTGGTCGAGCCGTTCTTCGAGAACTGCACACTGATCGTCACCGCACTCGGACACGTCTCGGTACCGACGGGCACGTCGGAGTAACCCAGCGCGAACGTGATCGACGCACCGTTCGTCACGGTGTGGGACGTGGGCGGCTTATTCGCCGCGGCCGCTGGAAATTGTACGGGACTCTGGTCAGAGGTGGTGGAACTAAAAACGGCCCCCGACTGATCTTGCAGCGTGAGCAGCGGATACCCGTCGACGGTACAGGTACCCGTAGTCACCTTGGTGAGTGTGACACTCGCGACGATGGTGCCCGCGGCACCCTCACCCTCGTTGTACTCGCCTCGAAAATCCGATCCTTGACACGTGGTCATCGACGCGAGTGTCGTCGTCGTTGAACCCGACGTTGGCGCTGTCACCGTTGTCGTGGTTGAACTTGTTGAATGGAGAGAATGACGGCTTAACGTAAAGATCGCCGCAAACGCGACGAAGATTGCGACCGATATAAGTCCACGTCTCACTGATTGAAGTCCTCGGGACGAATGGTCTCGAGGAAATCACGTAGTTCAGCGACAAGTTCTGCTTCGTTGGGTGCTGGATCGTTCGTCTCGACGTCGTTCTGTACGTCGATCTCATCGGACTCGTCCGCTTCGTCCAGGTGCATCACCTTGCCCTGTTCGTTCATCAACTGGTCGCGCACCAAGATCGGTGAACCCACGCGAAGCGCGAGCGCCACCGCGTCACTTGGCCGCGCACTCACGTTGATCTCGGTTCGTTCACGAAGCAGTCGCAGATTCGCGTAGTACGTGTTGTCAATGAGTTCGGTGATCTCCACGGCGAACAATTGCGCACCGAGTGCGGCAATGACATTACCGAGTAGATCGTGGGACATCGGACGAGGCGTGGGAACGTTCTGGAGTGCGTAGGCGATTGCGGTGGCTTCGGGAGCGCCGACGAATATTGGCAATACTCGATCACCGCCCACCTCTTCGAGGAGCAGCAGCGGTGTCGACGATCCCACGTCGACTCGAACAGCACGAAGAACGACCTCAACCATGCCGACAGCCTAGACCCGGCACCCGAGCGCGCGGTGGCCTCAATGTCCGAGGTATTTGTGCAGTGATCGCGCGAATAGTTCAGCACGCAGCGCGGAAATTTCGAGTGCGATGGACCGCGCGGTGTCGTGCGCTTCTCTCGCGCTCGTCGCCTTCTTGGACGGCCGTACGGGCGAGGTGACGTCGTTGAGCAGCCCGATCTCGCGCTCCACGTTTCGACGTAACGAACCGAGTAATCGAACATCAATGTTGCGCGCGAGAAGAACCTTTAACGCGCGTGCGACGCGCAGGTCGAGTTGGTTGAACGTTGACTGATTCGCCACGGTCTCGGGGCTCAGCAGCCCAATCGCCACCAGCTGGTTCATCACCGAGGGTTCAAGACCGCTCACCTGAAGAAACTCCGACGGCGAATAGAAACGATCCTCATCCTCATCTTCGTACCCGGCAACCTCGGACGTGTTCGTTACTTCGCGCAGGTGTGTAGGCAGAGAAACCACGGACGCTGTCGCGGGTATCACCTCAGGCGCGGCGGTGGCGTGGATCTCGTGCGAAATTGAACTCTCGGCGAATGAACCGCTCAATGCCGCCAAGGCCACCTGGTCCGCCGAGGTCTGTTCGTCGTCGTAATCGACGTCAGTTGAGGAATCTATTGAATCGACTTGCTCTCTGATTTCTTCATCATCATTGGATTCAACCGACGACGTATCGGGCGCTGCACCGGAGAATTCTTCGTTGCCATTCGCTGAGGGTACCGGCACCGAAATCACCCCGGCAGTCGCTCGAGCGACCTGGCGCGTGCCGGCGGCGACCGACGTGTCGTCGAGGAGGCCCTGTTCAATGAGCCGCAGTCGCACGACGCGCAGCGGCACGAACTCCTCGTGCGCGAGGCGTATCGCCTCTCGTAAACACTCAACGTCACGTTGCGAGTAGAGACGGTAGCCCTTGCGACTACGCGTGGGTTGGACGAGTCCCTTGTCTTCGTAGTAACGGATCTTCGACAATTCAATGTCGGGCACATCCCGACGAAGAATGGCGTGCACCTCGCCTATACGCATGGTGCCTTGGTTATTCATCACGTTGACTCCCAGAAAACGAGCTTGTACTTTCCGATTTGCACTTCGTCGCCCGAGTGCAGCGCCGTCTCTTCGACGCGCTTGCCATTCACGTACGTACCATTGAGCGAGTTGAGATCGCGTAACGTGATCCGACCACTCGCGGTTCGTGTGAACAACGCGTGATGTCGTGACACCGAAACATCATCGAGGAGCAGATCACTTTGCTCATGACGCCCGGCACTGATGAATTCCTTGTCAAGGTCAAGTCGACCGCCGGCTTCAGGACCCGAAACGATCACGAGTTCGTCACCGTGGACACCACTTGGTCCCTTGGGGGCGCTCACGTACAGCGAGTCGGGCACGCTGACGACAGGAACTGCGACTGTTTCGGGTGAAGTGGCATCGTGTTGTGGCGCTCCGCACGACCAACAGAAATTTGCGTTCGCGTTAAGAATTTCCCCACAGCGTCGGCAGTTCACGGGATTCACAATAGTTACGTTTGTGAAGGTGCGTCAGCGTTAGTTGTTCGTCAGTGAGCTGTAGGCCGCGGCGTCGAGCAACGCGTCGTAATCTTCACTTGACGAAGTCGTGATCTCACAGATCCAACCTGCACCATAGGGATCACTATTGACCAACTCGGGCGATTTTTTGAGCGAATCGTTGACCGCGCTTACCGTGCCACTTACCGGCGCGTATATTTCCGACACCGATTTTGTTGACTCGACCTCACCGAGTGACTCGCCACTCTTAATGGTCGCACCAATCTTGGGCGGATCGACGAAGACGACGTCACCGAGGGCGTCTTGGGCGTAGTCAGTGATGCCTATTCGAACCACGGCGCCATCCGGTTTCGCCCACTCGTGGTCCTTGGAGTAACGAAGATCCTCGGGGATTTGCATACGCGCTCAATCTACAACGTTCGACGAGCCTCGCGCCCCGTTCGAAGTGCGTTACGAGCGGGACGAAGGTATCCGAACAACACGATCCACGAAAGACTCAGTCCCATGATGCCGATTATCCACAACGCGATGCGCGCGTCGTGTTGCCAGAGCGCAAGCGCGGCGTGGTGAGGATTAGTAGTAAGAAGAAATCCCGGGAACGTGAACATGAGGGCGAACGTCGAGACCTTGCCCCACCATAGGACGTCGATTCGCGCGGCGCCTAGGGCCGCGAGCACCAGGGTCAACACCGACACCAGCACCTCACGCACCAGGGTCGCGATGGCGAACCACCAGGGAACTCCCGACGCCGCCGCGACCGCCAAAAGGCCTACGATCAGGAGTAATCGGTCCGCCACTGGGTCAATGATCTTGCCCACCTCGGACACTTGGTGAAGTTTTCGCGCGAGGTACCCGTCGATCCAGTCCGTCGCCCCGAGCACGCCGAGCAGCCACGCCGCCAGCGCACGGTGATTCGTCGAGAAGAGCAGCCAAAGAAAGACGGGCAGCAGTGCGAGTCGCACGAGCGTTACGAGGTTCGCCCACGTCAACCAGCCCGCGTCGGCACTCTCCTCGCTCGCCACGTGAGATTCTTCCTAGGCGATGGTGACGGATTCGTCGAGATAGACGTCCTGGACCGCGTGCACGATCGCGGCACCTTCGTCGATGGGTCGTTGGAACGCCTTTCGACCAAGGATGAGTCCTTGTCCACCCGCGCGTTTGTTGATCACTGCGGTACGTACGGCGTCGGCGAAGTCGTCGTTGCCCTTGGACTCGCCACCGGAGTTGATGAGTCCGATGCGACCGGCGTAACAGTTCACGACCTGCCAACGAGTGAGGTCAATGGGATTGTCGGTGGTGAGCTCTGAGTACACCTTGGGATTGGTCTTGCCGAACTTGATCGCGTTGTAGCCACCGTTGTTCTCGGGTTGCTTTTGTTTAATGATGTCCGCCTCGATCGTCACGCCAATGTGGTTGGCCTGACCCGTGAGGTCGGCACTTAGGTGATAATCAACCTCGGGGGTCTTAAAGGCATCGTTACGCAAGTAGCACCACAACACGGTGAACAGACCAAGACGGTGTGCTTCGGCGAAGGCTTTGGTTACTTCTTCGAGTTGACGTACGGAATCCTCGGAACCGAAGTAGACCGTCGCGCCCACCCCCACCGCGCCCAGGTCGGCCGCTTGTTGTGCGCTCGCGAACATGCGCTGGTCGAACGTGTTCGGATAACGCAACAGATCGTTGTGATTGATCTTGACGATGAAGGGAATGCGCGTGACGTAGCGACGCGACACGATGCCAAGTCCCCCAAGCGTCGTGGCAATGGCGTTACAGTCCGCCGCGATCGCCAGATCACAAAGTCGCGCGGGGTCGAAGTACTCGGG
>PKZI01000074.1 GCA_003133005.1 Acidimicrobiaceae bacterium
CTCGGCCTCACCCTCGCCATCGAAGAAGTCACCAAGTATTCCAACGTGATTGGACTCATGTTGCTGCTGACTCGTCTGCCGACGGGACCGCTTTTGATCGCCGGTTCCGAGCGTCAAAAGCAGAAATACCTACCGGGAATCGCGAGCGGGACTTCACGTGCGTCGTTCTGTCTTTCCGAAGCCGGTGCCGGTTCTGATGTCGCGGGTATGCAGAGTCGCGTCATTGAGGATCCTGACGTGCGAGGCGGATATCTGTTGAGTGGTACGAAGTGCTGGATTTCCGGCGGTGCCCAGGCGGACTGGTTCGTGGTTTTCGCCAAACGCGGTGACCCGGCGTCGCGACTTCATGCAGATATTGGTGCATACCTGGTTGACGCGAACAGCCCCGGCGTGACGCGGCCGCGTGTGGATAAAAAAATGGGAGTCAAGGGAATTGATACGACGGAGATTCACTTTGAGCGCGTGAAGATTGCGCCCGACGACGTGATCGACGGGAGTTTCGCCTTGATCATGCAGTCGCTGAACGCCATGCGACCAATCGTCGCGGCGCGTGGTATCGGGCTGGCCGAAGGCGCTCTTATGTACGCAACGGAATACGTCAAGAACCGTCCGGCGTTCGGCAAGACGATTGCGGACTTCCAAGGCATTCAATGGGAAATAGCCAAATGCGCGACCGAGATCGAAGCGGCGCGGTTGCTGACGTATCGCGCCGCGTGGATGGCTGACCTCGGCATGTACGAGAAGAAGGACGTCGCCGCACTCTCTATGTGTAAGTACTACGCGACCGAAGTGGCCGTTAAGGCGTCAGGTCTCGCGGTACAGCTTTTAGGTGCCGCCGGCTACATGGAGGATCATCCCACCGAGATGTACTACCGCGACGCACGTCAATTAACCATCGTTGAAGGCACCAGCCAAGTCCAATTGGGCCTTATTGCACGAGGTGTGCTCGGTCACGACTTGTGGTGGGACTGAACAGTCGCCGGTCAACGCCGAACGTACACTGACAACGTGAGTGGGCCACTTGAGGGGGTAAAGGTCATTGAGTTGGCGGGTGTCGGACCCGCTCCCTACGCCTGCATGCTCCTCGCTGACATGGGTGCGGACGTACTTCGATTCGAACGTGGCAACGTTGACGCAAAGAAACAGGAGAGCTGGGATCTTCTCAATCGCTCGCGTCATTCGGTGGCCCTCGACCTTAAGAATCCCGCGGGTCGCGAACTCGTACTCGAACTGAGCGAACAAGCCGAAATATTCATTGAGGGTTTCCGACCCGGCGTGACCGAGCGTCTGGGACTCGGTCCCAACGACGTGTGGCAACGAAACGCAAAACTGGTGTACGGGCGTATGACGGGCTACGGTCAAGAAGGTCCGCTCTCCCAACGTGCCGGACACGACATCAATTACATCGCGGTTTCTGGCGCATTGTGGCCGGTTGGTCGCCACGGCGAACGACCGGTACCGCCGCTCAATCTTGTGGGGGATTTCGGTGGGGGATCACTCTTTCTGGCGCTTGGCGTCGTCGCGGCCCTCGTGAATGCGAGGGTGACGGGCGTGGGCCAGGTGGTCGACGCCGCGATGGTCGATGGCTCGGCGTCGCTTCTCGCCATGACACACTCATTCATCAACTCCGGATTCTGGCGCGACGAACGCGGTGTGAACATCCTTGACACCGGCGCGCACTTCTACGAGGTTTACGAGACAGCGGACGGAAAATATGTTGCGGTGGGTGCGATTGAATCAAAATTTTATGAAGCGCTTCTCAAAGGACTCGGGCTGGACGATGCGCCGTTACCCGCGCAGATGGACCGCGATCAATGGCCCGCCATGAAAGAACGATTCGCGCAAATATTCCAACGAAAGACGCGCGATGAGTGGACCGAAATCTTTGAGGACGTTGACGCGTGTGTCACTCCGGTACTCTCACCCGTGGAGGCGGCGACGCACCCCTACAACACCGAGCGACAACTCTTTGCGACGCAAGGTGCCGTGCAACCCAATCCCGCGCCGCGATTCTCCGCGACGCCGAGTGCGATCCAAATGGGTCCCCAGACTCCCGGATCAGGAACCTACGAAGGTCTCGCGCGTTGGGGCGTGAGCCAGGAGCGAAGCGCGTTGTTAAGGGAAGCGGGAGCTTTCGGTTAGATGTTCACGACGGGGCACGTAAGGGTGCGGGTGATGCCCGGTACCTTTTGGATCGCTCCCACGATGAACTTGCCGAGATCATCGACGCTGTCCGCGCCACATCGGACAATGACGTCGTAGGGGCCGGTGACCTCGAACGCTTCGACCACGCCAGGCACGGCTCGAGTGGCGTGAACGACCGCCTCGCTTGAACCAATTTCAGACTGAATCAGGATGTACGCCTGGACCGACATGGTGAACCTTTCGCTTTAATTCCTTCTATATTGCACGTTTTCAAGGGTTTTCGCTAATCGTCTCGAAAGCGTTTCCCAATGTGCCACTGATGGCAGTAGTCGCAACGGTACGCGTTTAACTCAGCGCCGTTGAGCGTCCACGCCAATTGCGCCGCACTCTTTGCCTCGAGCTCGGTACGGTACGAGGTCTTGGGCGTCCCCTCACGAGTGAAGTGGGAAGCGACACGCCCAATAGGCCTCGTCGTTGGGGTAACGCGGCGTCGCTTTTTCATGGCGTAATGACCTTACTCACCTCGCTAGTCTCGAAGCCGTGAGTATCCAAGTCGACAGCGACGTTGTCCAAGCGACCACCAGTCAGGTCGACGAAGGCGATCACGAGAGATTCACGCACATCGTGCTCGAGGGCTACACGCCAAAGGACGGTGAATTCGTTCCACTCGAGAACTCGGTCGTTGGCGCGATGATCAACGCTACGCCGGTGAAGGCGCTGTGTGGCAAGCTCTGGGTCCCTGGTCGAGACCCTCAGAAGTATCCACTCTGTCCCACGTGCAAGGAGATTGCGACGGCCCTAGGTTGGAAACTCCCGAGCGGCTGAAATCGCAACTGGTGCAACCCACGAAGTGGAATGTGCCGAAGTCCCAAGTTCAGGTGTCGCGCGAAAGTCATTAAAATTTTGCCATGCCCAGCGCACTCTTCATCCGTCATCATCTTGAGGACAATCCTGGCTTGATAGGCGAAGCGTTCAAAGCGAGGGGATACGCTTGCGACCTCGTGATGATGGATGCGTCGACGCCAACACCGCAAATAGATGGATACGACGTTCTCATCATCTTGGGATCAACGAGTTCGGTCAACGACACCGACGCGCTGTCGGCCTGGTTTGGTAGAGAATTGGAACTCCTGGAAGAGGCGGTTCGCCGTGAGGTGCCGATTTTTGGTATTTGTTTCGGTGCCCAAGCGCTCTGTCGTCTTTTTGGGGGCACCGTGGAGCGCTCGGACGCTCCCGAAATTGGTTGGTACGACGTCCAGTCGAAGGATGATGCGCCAATAGTTGACGGTCCCTGGTTCGAGTTCCACTTCGATCGCTGTGTGCTCCCGCCGACGGCACAACTCTGGGCGAGTTCGCAACACGCCGTCCAGGCGTTCGCCGTTGGCCGGAATCTTGGTGTGCAGTTCCATCCCGAGATTGACGACGTCCAACTGCGGGACTGGTTCGACGCGGACGACACGGAGCTTCCTCGTCAGTTCGCGTCGCGCGAGGAGTTGCTCGCTCAAACGACGCAAGAAACACCAGCTGCGCGACAAAGGGCACTCGAACTCGTCGACGTCTTCCTCGCGCACGCTGCTCGTTAGTTCGATACTGCGCGCAACGACTTCTCGAGTCCTACGCCGCCGCCTCTTTTCGCTCCGCGACGTGAATTCGATTCTTTCCCTCATTCTTGGCGATGTACATGGCGGCGTCAGCGTCGTCAATTACTTTCGAGGCGTGCGATGAATCCGTGACGCTGCGATCGCGAAAGTCGGCAAAAGCGACACCGACGCTGACCGTCACTTCATAGTCGACGTCAGCAACGATGAACGGCGCGGCGAACGCCGCGACGATTCGCCTGGCCACTTCTACGCCGATTTTCTGATCGTCAACTTCATTCGTCGTCTTTTCTGCGGGCCTCGAACGGTGCCACGGTTCGACGACGAGAACGAATTCGTCACCCCCAACGCGCGCCACCGTGTCACCTTCACGAAGAACGTGCCGGAGGCGTTCTGCGGCCTCGACGAGCAGCGTGTCGCCCACCGCATGCCCTCCGGTGTCATTGACGATCTTGAAACCGTCGAGATCGCAAAATAACACCGCGACCTGGCGTTGCTCGCGCGCCGAGCGGCTGAGGGCCGCTTTAAGCCGATCGAGCAAAAGTGCTCGGTTCGGTAGCTCCGTGAGTTCGTCATGGAGCGCGTCGTGGGAGAGCTGCTCTTCTGCAGCCGCTTCATCAGTGACGTCGCGCAAAACGCCCAGTATCTCGATCACGCTGCCACTCTTGTCACGGCGAAACGGAACGAGCTCTCGTTGGATCCAACGCCACGATCCGTCTGCGTGCAGCATGCGGTAGCGATGCTTCAGAATCTTTTCGTCGCGGATCATTGAGGCCTGTGCGTTGTGTGCACGATATAAGACTCGATCGTCGGGGTGCACAAGTTGTTCGATCTGCGCAGGTCCCAGCGGTTCGGCTTCGGAGTTCTGGTGACCAAGCAGGTCGCGGTCCCTTGAATCGAAAATGACGTTGCCACTTCGTACGTCGGTAATCATGGTGTAGTCGGGTGAAGCCAGAAATGCCGCACGCAAAAGGAAGTTCGCCTCGAGGACTTCAGCTTCTGCTTCGACTCGCTCGGTTATGTCCNNCGCCTTCGAGCCGAACCAGCGCGTCGCCTTCAAAGATGCCGCGCACCGATGACTCGAACCATCTCGTGGCCCCGTCATTTGCTCGAATAATTCGGTAGCGAAAATCGGCGGGATGGTTTCGTCGACATGATTCCATTGCCTCTTCGACGATGTGGCGATCCTCCGGGTGAATAAATGAAGCCGCCCTTTCGTAATTCTCGTGAAACTCATTGACGGTCAGCCCATGTAACGCGGCGAGGCCTTCGGACCAAGTAATGCGATCGATTTGTAAATCCCATTCCCACGACCCGGAGCGCCCAATGTTCTCCGCGTCGCGAAGTCGACGGCGTTCTTCGCGCAAGATTTTCTCAGAGTCGCGCAACGACGCGACGGCGTCGCGGTCAGTCGTCACGTCGAGTACATAGCCAATTCCTGCCACGATGGTGCCGTCAACGTCGGTGAGGGGGGTAATCGAGTGAAGGTACGTTCGCTCTCCCGCCTGGATGTCGAACTTCGTTTCGTGTCCGTCAAAGATAGATCGATACGGTTGTTCAAGTGCCGCGGCGATTTCCGGAGGAAACACCTCGAAAATCGTGTGGCCTTCGATTGACTCTTGGTTGAGCCCGACACTTTCTAATCCCGCTCCTCCCGCACAAAGGTAGCGGAGCGACGAATCGAAAACGGCAATCGCGCCTTCGGGGAAGTATTTGACAATTGGATGCGTTCCGGCGATTTGGAGGATATCAAGCATGCCCGGGCCCGACTCTTTTGACGCGGATCGAGCAAAATCGTGTTCTTGTTTGGAGAGAGTCATCAGTGCCTCTCGTGCGACACTTTGTGAAGCGGACGTTGTTCTTTTTTCGGAGCCGAAATCAAAAACGCCACGTGCCCTTGCACTTGTCCACCTCCTGCCACGTTTGCTGAGTGAAGGCGATTCTGGTGACACCACCATATATGTCACTACGTGCAAAACCTGGAATGGTCGAATAAAAATCCTCGCGCTTCCGTCGCGACTTTTGGCGGCGCGCGATGTGAAGTTCCTTTATGGGTTCGCCAACAGCACGTACACCTCGGTTTGGATCCGCGACGGACTTAAGTAGGCTTCCACGGTGAACAACGAGACTCAAGATGCGACGAACTTCGTGGTCCGCATTGATCAACCCGCGACGGGCGGAGGCGTGGGACGTCTGGACGACGGGCGCGTGGTTTTCGTGCGCCACAGCTTGCCGGGCGAACTCGTCGAGGTCGAAATCACGCAATCGACGTCGAAATTTTCACGCGGCGACGCCGTGCGTGTGCTCGAACCCAGTAGTGAGAGGGTTAGCCCGCCCTGTCCCTACGCGCATCCGGGCGGTTGCGGCGGTTGCGATCTCCAACACGCGTCGCTCGACGCGCAGATTCAGTGGAAGGCCGCCCTCGTCCAGGAACACTTATCTCGGATTGCGGGCGTCACACGGGTGATTGAAGTTGAAGGCGCGCCAGTTGAGGCGAAAGGATCGCGCACTCGACTTCGTTGCGCCGTTGACGAAGACGGGCACCTGGGTCTTCTCGCGACGAGGTCACATGACGTCGTGGTGTTGGACGCCTGCTGGATTGCCGACGAGGCGTTTCGGAGTGCGTTTTCAACGACGTGGCACGGGGCCGAAGAGGTTGAGTTACGAGCGATTGGTGAGGGCGAACCCTTCGCCGTCGTTCGTCGTGAGACTACCCGGGGCAGAATCTTTGAACTCTGTTCATTACGAGGTGAGCCACTTGATCCTTCCACGAAGTCTCGGGTACGAGTCAACGGGCACGTGTATAGCGTGTCACCGCGCTCGTTCTGGCAGTCGCATCGAAGCGCACCCGAGCTCTTGGTCAACGTCGTAAATCGGTTCGCGGACTTAAAGGCGGGCGAGCACGCGGTAGACCTATTCAGCGGTGTGGGTCTTTTCACGGTTGCGCTCGCAAAAGCGGCGGGAGCGGGCGGTCGCGTCACCGCGGTCGAATCGTCACCCTACGCGGTTCGTGACGCTCGAGAGAATACTGAAGGTGTCGGAAATGTCAAAGTGCGCGAATGGACGGTCAGTGCGAGAGCGATCAACGACTCGGTCGCGCCCGGCGACGTCGTGGTTCTTGATCCACCGAGAAACGGACTCGCGAAGGGCGTCGTCGAGGCGCTCGTGCGTCGTGCGCCTCGACGAGTGGTCTACGTCTCTTGCGACGCGGCGACCTTCGCGCGCGACGTCAAATCCTTCTTGTCGGGCGGATTCAAGTTGGTTGATCTAAAGGTGATTGACCTATTCCCAATGACCGAACACGTAGAAATCGTCGGGCTCCTTGACAATGGGGCCTAGAAGGTAGAGAGTGCCAGAGAGGGCAAAACTCCTCGGCCCTCGCAAAGGGGATGCCAATGTCCATCAAGCTGGATCACCACCACCGAATTACCGCTCAGAAGCTCTTCAGTCATCCGCTCTGTCACAACATTCAGTGGCACGACGTTTGCTCATTGCTCGCGCGTTTTGGCGAAGTGCACGAGACGCACCGTGGGAACTGGGCGGTCACTGTCGAGGGTGAGACCTTCTCGTTTGGCTCTACGCGTACTCGCGATCTCACCGAAGATCAGGTGCTTAAGGTGCGCCGCTTCTTGCAGGTGGTCGGACTCACGAAGGCGCAATTGAAGGCGGCGTAGTAGCGAGACGGTACCGTGTGAACCGTGCCGGGCTCTCTCTTTGTTCTTCTACCTCCGTCCGAGGGAAAAGAACCCGGAGGTACACCAGAGCGAACGATGGATACCTTGGGTCAGGGTCTTCGTACGCCGCGCCAGGAAGTGCTGAATGAGATTGGTGCGTTTCTCCTAAATCGCGATGATGCTGAACTCAAGAAGCTCGTCAAGGTTCGAG
Source organism: Acidimicrobiaceae bacterium (assembly GCA_003133005.1). Classification (GTDB taxonomy): domain Bacteria; phylum Actinomycetota; class Acidimicrobiia; order Acidimicrobiales; family RAAP-2; genus RAAP-2. Next base: position 7,629 of record PKZI01000074.1, read on the forward strand.
GGCCACTGCTCGTGCGCGCCCGAGCGTCGTTTGAAGCGCTCGCGCACGACGAAGCGCTTTTTCTTCCTGCGTGGCAACGTTATAACGGCGTGGTGTGGAAGCACCTCGAGCCGGCGACATTGTCAACTCGACAACGACAATCGATCCTCGTTCCTTCGGGGCTCTTCGGAGTCACGACCGCGAACGACGACGTGGCGGACTATCGACTCAAGATGGACGTAGTACTTCGGAGGCTCGGTCTCTTGAATCGATTCTGGCGACCTTGGCTGAGTTCAGAAATTTCGTCATTCGTGGGCGATGGAATCGTGGTTGACCTATTGCCGAAGGAGCACGCTGCCGCAATCGATTTAACGCAAAAGAAGGACGTCGGTGAAGTCGTTCATGCGCGATTCCTTGACTCGAGTGGCGAGCGTGCCGTGGGACACGACGCGAAGGCGGTGAAGGGAATAATCGCTCGGCTCGTCCTAAGCGAGGGACTTTCATCCATTGCTTCGGTTCGTTGGCGTGGTTGGCGGGTGCGAGTGAGGAAGGGTGAGATCGAAGCACGGGCCCCTCGGCGCACATGAATCCATTGACGATTCGGCCAGGGTGGCCCCAATTACCAGCGGGGCCATCACTGAAGATGATTCCATTTCCTCGTCGTTCACTCTCAAGTGAATTCGTCAAATCTCCACTGAGTTTGGGTAGCGGTTCAACACGTTTGGAAAAACGGCGACGCCGTGCATCACGCTTACTTTGGAATAACTGCCATTTTCAACGTTGGTCCTTCAGCGGTCCCGTTTCTTAAACCAAAGATCGCGTGAA
>PKZI01000160.1 GCA_003133005.1 Acidimicrobiaceae bacterium
GCGCCGGCAGTCGGTTTCCGACGTTGATCGAAACGGTCATGATCCTTGATGTGGCAACGCGGCTCACGTAGACAACCTCTCCTCCGTCCAAGACCGACACTGATACGGATTCATTTACTTCGCTGCTTAACTCTTCGACGAATGGCTCCACGATGCGTCGAAACGGCAATGAGGAAAGATACGAGTAGCCGATGTCAAGAATGTGGGGCAGAAGATAAAAATCTCGACCGTCGACGCCGACGTAGTTCAAGTCTTCGAGAGTGTGCAAGAGACGCCGACATGCCGCGCGGCTGAAGCCCGTGCGGCGAGCCACATCGCTCAATGTTTGACGCGAAGAGTCTTCGCCGAACGAACAAATCACCACCAATCCTCTTTCGAGCGATTGCACAAAGTCGCGGGTACTTGTTTCCACGGACACCTATCTACGCCGGTGCTATAGTTTGGAAAGAATGAACACATGTTCGCACAACGAACATGATACTCGTTTAGGGGGTTTTGGGTTGAAGGAGTACAAGACCGTCTTCGGTTCGTTGACGAACTTTACGAAGGGCGGCGTTGAGGTCATCAACGACTCGCCGCAAAACTACGTCTTTTCGAACATCTTTGATGTCGCGAGCCGCGCGAAGCCATGGGAGAAAGTGGCCGTGGCGAAAAACATGGAGTACGTGATCGAAGCGATTCGAGCCGAAGGAGTTTCACAGTGGCGTATCGCGTCGCACGACGAGTTTGCCCTCGTGATGGACGGACAAGTCACCATCGAACTGTTGGACCCCGACTCGGTCACCGCTGACGTCGCGAGGACAGGTTCGATGGCTCTCGACGGGGAGCCTTCCGGAAAGAAAATGGGAACGATTGTCGCGCGTCGTGGCCACATGTCACTCTTGCCAGCGAATAGGTGCTACCGAATATCTGCGAGCGACCCTTCGGTGATACTGCTTCAGACGATCCAAGGTCCGGACACGGTGGAACGCTGGGCGTCCATCTGCCAGACGCGTTAGAGGAAAGTGAGAAAGTTATGACGACGGAGAAGGTCCGAGTTAATGGAGAGAGCGAACCCAATGAGCACGGGTACCGTTCGTACTCGCTAGGGGAGTTCACCTTCAAGCGTGATGAACACTTCGCGCACATTGACTGGCCGACCGGGCATCACGTGATGGCCGTGGAGCCGTTCCTCAAGGCTTTAATGCGAGACATTGCGTGGAATTTCTTTTACGGCACAGTGAATTTTGATTCGGTGATCGGGACGGTCAACCATTACGGCAATGTCGATCTTTTTGCCGGTCGTTTCAATGAGGACTACCGCAAGGCTGAAATTGATCACCTCGAGAACTTTCCGCACGATGAAATCAAAGCCACTTTCGAGGCAATGCTCGGTGACTGGGTCAACGAGTCCTTCGATCCATTCGCCGCGCCCCAAGAGACTGGGTCCGCCTACGGCGACAAGGATGGAAACAATTACGAGGCGGTCACCCGATCGAGGGTTACCGCAAAGCGAATGGTCGGACTACCCGACGACGAGCCACTGCGTTCCGACGAGTCAGGTTACGCCGTGAATCGGATGTTCGCTGACGTCGACCAGAGCGAGCCTGAGGTATCAGTCGAACCGGGTTACGAGAACGAAGTCTCCGCGTTTAGTCTTTTCAAATACCTTTCGCGCAGTGACGTGACGTGGAATCCCTCTGTAGTTTCGGTGTGCAAGGACAGTCTCTACTGTCCGACGACCGAGGAATTCATTCTGCCTATCATTCATGGCAACGACCGTGTCGAGTGGTTCTTACAACTGTCGGACGAGATCGTTTGGGAAGTCGCAGACCGCGAGACAGGCCGACCTCGCGCCAACGTCGTGATGAAGGCGGGTGACTGCGCGGCGATGCCGGCGGACATTCGTCACCAAGGTTTTTCCTCCAAGCGTTCGATGCTTCTCGTGTGGGAGAATAATTCCTCCGAGCTGCCCGGAATGATTGCCCGAGGCGAAGCGCTGAACGTGCCCGTGAAGTTCTAAGTGCTCACGCACAAAGGGCTCTACATTGACGGAAAGTTTACTGAGGCGCTGGACGGGGCAACCTTAGAGGTTCTGAATCCTCACGACGGTACGATCCTCGCGACCGTCGCTGAAGCTGGTGAAGCAGACGTTGATCGTGCGGTTGAGGCCGCCACACACGCATTCCCGACGTGGTCCTCGCTCGCGGCGAGCGAACGAGGGCGTCGACTTCTTCGTCTGGCGGACGCCATTGAAGACAATCTCAGCGAGTTCGCGCGTCTGGAGTCCCTCGACACCGGTCACCCTATCCACGACACCACGCTGCTGGACGTTCCGCGTGCCGCCGCGACATTTCGCTACTTCGGGGGAATGGCCGACAAGCACGAGGGAAACCTTCCCCCTGTCGACGCGGGTTTTCTTAACTACGTCCTTCGTGAACCTATCGGTGTCGTTGGCCAGATCGTCCCCTGGAACTTCCCGTTGATGTTCTCTGGATGGAAGTTGGGACCGGCCCTCGCCGCCGGAAATACAGTGGTGATGAAGCCTTCGGAGTTGGTTCCCTTGAGCACACTGCGCCTGTGCGAGTTGTTTGAAGATGTGGGCATCGGTGCGGGCGTGGTAAACGTCGTTCCCGGCTACGGTTCGCGCGCCGGAGCTCACCTGGCCGCGCACCCCGACGTCGGGAAGATTAGTTTCACCGGATCAACACGCACGGGACGTAGCGTTGTTGAGGCGTCCGCTGGCAACCTCAAGCGCCTGCAGTTAGAGCTGGGAGGAAAAGGCGCCAACATCGTCTTTGACGACGCGGATCTTACGGCCGCAGTCAACGGATCGGCCTTCGCAATTTTCCACAACCAGGGCCAAGCGTGCATCGCCGGATCAAGGCTCATCGTGCAAGAGAGTGTGTTCGACGAGTTCGTTGAACGCATCGTGGCACTCGCTTCTNNAAAACTCGGTGATCCTATGGCCGCTGATACGGAAATGGGACCGCTCACGTCGGCCCTCCATCGTGACCGCGTGCTCGAGTATGTGAACGTCGCAGTGGACGAGGGAGGGGAAATTCTCACTGGGGGAGCCCCTCCGCAGCGCGCGGAACTGGCGAACGGGTACTATGTCGCACCCACCGTGGTGCGCGCCAATCCTGAATCGCGCGTGTGTCGTGAGGAAGTCTTCGGTCCCTTTGTGACGGTATCACCGTTCCGAGACGAGAACGAGGCCCTCGCTATAGCCAACGGTACCGACTACGGACTCGGCGCGGGGCTGTGGACTCGCGATCTCGCAAGAGCGCACCGAGTAGCCGCCTCCCTTCGCAGCGGAATGGTGTGGATCAATAGTTACAAGCGCGTACACCCCGCCTCACCCTTTGGCGGGGTCCGTTCTTCAGGGTACGGTCGCGAGATGGGTTTTGACGCAATGCATGAGTACACTCAAGCGAAATCGGTGTGGGTGAATGTTGACGCGACGATTCCACCGTGGTATCCCCGTGCGACCTAAACGAGTGTGTCGCAAGAAAGTGCGTCGAGCGTGAACTCGTTCTTATATGACGCTTTGGCCGGACGTGTTGTCTTTGGCGCCGGGAGACGCAGTGAACTTGTCGAAGAGGTGAACCGATTAGGCGCGTCGCGCGTCCTTCTTATCGCTGACCCTCAGGACGAAGAGCGGCTCAACGAGTTCCGCAACCTGTTGGGCGACTTGTGTGTCGCCACGTTCACTGACATCGTCCAACACGTTCCTCGAGAAAAAGCGGCTGCCGCGTTGGCAATTGCGCGTGAACACGCGATTGACGCCACCGTCAGTGTGGGTGGCGGATCCGCGACTGGCTACTCCAAGGCAGTCGCCCTCGAACTCGGTACCCCGCAACTGTGTGTACCCACGACGTACGCTGGCTCGGAGATGACGCCGATTTGGGGAATGAGTGAGGGTGGAGAAAAACGTACGGGTCGCGACCTTCGAGCGTTGCCCGCGACTGTTATCTACGACCCCGAACTCACGCTCGGCCTGCCCGTCAAAATTGCCGGACCGAGTGCGATGAATGCACTTGCCCACGCTGCCGAAGCTCTTTACGCCACCGGGGCGAATCCAATCACCTCGCTCGTCGCGCTCGAAGCAGTACGAGTTCTTACCGAGCATGTTCCCTTGATGTACGACAGCCCAGGCAATCTTGACGAGCGTTCCCACGTTCTATACGGAGCGTACTTGGCCGGGGCGACGCTCGCCGTCGCCGGTACGGATTTACACCACCGGACCAACCACGTCTTGGGAGGAATGTTCAATCTCGATCACGGTCAGATGAACGCCGTGGTCTTACCTTACGCACTCGCGTTTAACAAGCCAGCGATTGCTGAACCATACAAACGATTGAGTGATGCGTTCGGAGGCGACGCTGCGACCACGGTATTTGAACTTGTTGGTCGCATTAAGGGACCGCGAAGCCTCGCGGAGATTGGCATGCCTATTGACGGCATTGAGCTCGCCGTTCCCCTTCTCGTTGAAGCGTCGGTTCGCAATGTCCGACCACTCAATGCTGACCAAGCGCGTTCGTTCTTGCGCGCGGCGTATGAGGGCGTAGTGCCCGACGCGTCGCTCTTCGCTTCGCACAACGTATAGAAAGGATCGAACGATGACGTTGGCTTTCACTCCCGATCAACATTTACGCGAAGTTCTCGATAGTTTCAACGAGGACGTAGACCCGCGTCTTACCCAGGTGCTGCGCTCATTGGTCACACACTTACACTCGTTCGTCAAAGAGACTGCACTCACGCGCCAAGAGTGGATGACGGGAATTGAGTTCCTGACCGCGGTTGGTCAGAAATGCGATGAACATCGTCAGGAGTTCATTCTTCTCTCAGACACGCTCGGTGTCTCCATGCTGGTCGAAATGGTTAACCAAGATCAGACCGATGGAGCGACTGAACCAACCGTGCTAGGTCCGTTCTATGTGCCTGACGCGCCAGAACGATTGAACGGTGAATCGATCGCGCCCGATGGCTCGGGCGGCAAAGAGGTCGTGATATCGGGGGTTGTCCGTGCCGCCGCAGGAGATCCTCTTAGCGGCGCAGTGTTGGAGGTGTGGCAGGTTACGCCTGACGGGCTCTACGACGTCCAAGATCCGTCCATTGCTTCAATGAGTCATCGCGGCAAATATCGCACGGATGCCGATGGTCAATTCGCGGTACGCACCACAGTTCCCGTGGATTACCAGATTCCAACAGATGGCCCGGTCGGCACGATGCTGAGGGCAACAGGTCGCGAGGCGTGGCGTCCGGCGCACACGCACTTCATGGTCTCGCATCCGGGTTATAAGACGCTCATCACCCATGTCTTTGATGAGTCGTCAACTCATCTCACTTCAGACGCTGTTTTTGGCGTTCGCGATTCGTTGTCCGTTGATTTTTCTACCGGTGCAACGTCATTTGACTTCGTGCTCGACCCCATTGAATAGCGGAGCGTCTCGCTGATTTACGACGTCGTCGCGAAGGCAACGACGCTGTCCTGTGTGGGTACGAGAAATAATCCGTCGCCGACCGCCGGCGTGGGGAAGTGGTTGACCTCGACGCCGACCTGCGCCTGCTGTTCTACGGTTCCGTTGACCGGACTGAGTCCGTAGAGTACGCCGCCTTGACTTATGGTCCAGAGAAGTCCTGCGGCGTAAAGGGCGGGACCGCTACTCGTTGTGGTTCGCCACGCGACACTGAGTGAGGCTCCCGTGCCGACTCGCACGGCGACAATCCCACCAATGCAGGGTAAGAAAACGGTCGAACCTTCGACCACACTTCCACCATCGATGTTGCCGTTGCACACTTGTGTTGAGGTCTCCTCGTGGCCCACGCCGCCTAGATCGTGCTGGTTCAGTAAATATGCGATTCCAGATTTTCCTGCGAGCAGCACGCGAGTAGTCCCGAGTAAAACGGGAGCGGTCGACATGTCGAGATCATCACGATTGTTGGCGGGCCAGTCACTGGGCGCGAAGTACTGGCGAAGTCGCATCGCCGCGGAGAGTTCGAGCACGCTATCGCTGTCGTCGTAGCCCTGGGAAGCCGAGTACACCGAACCATTGCCGACGCTCACCCACACGTTGCCGGAAGAATCGACCACTGGGGCCGCTCCTCCCATCCAGATGGCCCCTTGACTTTGTCCGGGTTTGGCGTCAACCGTGAAGGTCTCTTGATTCGCCCCATTGACCGCGATCGAGAGAACGCGTCCGCGGTAGGAAGCACAGTCGCCGTAGTTGCCGCCCATGCCAAAGACGACTCTGTTCTCGTCGAGCGTAAGTCCCGTGCGCGCGAGTAGAGCTGCGGGCGCCGATCCGGGAGGGTCGATGTCACGGCGCATCTCGACAGCACCTGTGTTGAGATTAAGACCCACCAAGAAGTGGTGCGGACCGCCGTTCACCATCTCGTCGGCGACGACGAAGATTTCGCCTCGAGCGACGTCAATCACTGGAGTCCCGGTGATGCCAACGAATGGTGATATGTCCCCGCACGGCAAAGCGGAAGAAGGTACCGCGCTTGCAACGTGTCGTACCCAGCGCACCCGACCGTTGCTCGTATCGAGCGAGTAGACGTAGTCATCTTCTGTCGCGACGAAAACGGATGTACCTTCAACGAGAGGTTCACCGTACAGTTGGCCTATGAGCGTAGGGGAGGTCCAATGAGGTTTAGCTGTGTCAATACTCGTGAGTGATGACACCACACCGGTGCCTTCGTCGTTGCCGTGATAGACCGTCCACGAACTCGTGACGTTGGACGCTGACGCGTTTTGTGTTGCCGAAACGATCGTGACCGCGGTATAACTGGAAAATAGTGCGATCGTCATCGCGAACGTAATCACGGGTCGGGGTAAGTGCACTATGAAGTGAGGGTACCCGGTTGGCTCGTGACTGATTCGCCGCTGGTACGCGTTTACTTAAATCGGAAGTGAACGAACAATCGACCAAAGTTCTTTGAGTCTTTTTCAACGCGGTCGTAGAGGACCCGTATTTCCTTTTGCTCGAGAAACCGCAACACACGCTTTTTTAGTTGACCGCTTCCCTTGCCCGGAATGATCTCCACGAGCCGGACCTTCTTCTCGATTGCTTCGTCGATAATCGCTCGCAGAGCGTGATCGATATCCCCGCCCCGATTGTAAATTTCGTGAAGGTCGAGTTTGAGTTTCACAGACGCGCGGCGAAAACCGCAACGATTCGACTAGACAAGTCGCTCGTCGTTAGTAGTCATCGGGAATCATCGTGGTAATGCAAAATGGGTGTCCCGCTGGATCGAGCAGGACGCGCCACGTGTCCGGATTGGGTTGAAAGGAACTCTTCGTTGCGCCAATCGCCAGCGCCGCGCTCTCGGCGTCCTCGAGGTCTTTCACCGCAATTTCAAGATGAATCTGTTTTGGCACCGAAGTGCCGGGCCAGTCGGGAGCTACGTAGTCAGCAACGCGCTGAACCGAGATTCCAGACCCCGATCCCTTTAAAGCAATAAAGTCCTCCGTGGTGAAGACCACGTCGTAGCCCAATAAGTCTTTGTAGAAGCTGGCCAGAGTCTCGGGCTCGTCTGTGTCCAGTGAGATTGCGCCGAGGCGCCCAATAGCGGTCATGGCACCACTCTAGACACCTACTGTCCAGCGCGTTGAGGGCAACTAGTTCTTGTTTAGCTGCGCCGTTTGAACACTTCGGCGAAACTGCGAAACCGTGATCGCTGTCTTTGATCGGATGAGCACCGGCGTTCGTTCGGTGTACTGGTAGTTCTTCACGTGCTCTTCGTACTCAATGAAATACGATCCGAGCGGGTCGAGTTTTCGCTGCAGCGCCTGGTTGGCGATTTTCTGGTCAAGTTGGTCGAGGCGCAAGAGCGCTAGTGAGTCACCTAGATCGCGAATATCAAAAGCGCCTCGCATTTGGTCAAACGCGAGCATTCCTCTGTCAGTTCGAATCAGTACCGTCGTCCACCCGTCGTCCGAACCCACCGAACCAACCGCGATATCCGCGGACCGGCCCATGAAGTCTGCGCATTCATCGCATCCCTTGAGGGCCGAATGATGGAAATTCTTGATGGGCTCATCGAGGGCAATCGCTCCGTCGACATATTCGACAATGAGTCGTCCGCGAGTCACGTCAATTTTGCTTACTCGGCGAAGATCAATACCTCGCTCAAGTTCGAGGTCGCCGAGTATCAGACTGTCGTAGTCGAAGTTCTTTGTGCACATGAGTGCAATCGAAAGTGTCACGGCGTCCACGCGGTGATCGCCCGTGGGCCAGCGATGCGACTGCATCGCGCGTAGTCCCTCGACGGCACACGGTGTGGCGACGACGGCGATACGGGGTTTGACTGGCAATTTGTACTTCGACAAATTCAGCTCCGCGAGTGCCATTGTTTGGTTGTAAAAAGATCCGGACGTCGCGCGAAGCTCAGTGACGTTGGTCGCGATCGTTGCGACGCCTTTCCAAGGGGTAGTGGAATCATCGGACGGTTTGGAAACCAGTGCACCGTCGATCGCCCCGGCCTTGAGTAGCGCGGCCAAGAGCGCGGTCACCGCGCCGCCGTCTTGGGCATCTTCATTTCGGCTGGCACTTCGCACGCTGTACGCGCCGAGGACGCGTCCGAGGCCGGCGCCCGGGTCGACGCCATCGAGTGAGAAATATGGATCGGCGGGATCGGGCTTGGTGATTAACTCCACCGGTTTGGCGCCGATCATTACGGGCGCCGCGACGGGTTCTGGAGTGGCGGGAGGCCACGTTGCTTCGTAGCGCAGTCCCGCCCGTGGACAGAAATCCCAGCACATCGAACAGCCCGTGCACATTTTGACCAGTTCGGGCAAGTTGGTCAGTTCGTTCACGCCAATGGAATTTGAAGGACAGACCGCAACGCAGGTACCACATTCGATGCAACGGTCGGCATCGATAACCCCCGCCGCCAGCTCCCAGAACCACGTTTTGCGTGGCGCCTCGGCAATGTCGTTCATTTCTTCGCGAAGTGAGTTGCCCTTCATGAAGATCGACCATTCACGATCGTGCGAAGCTCGCTCGTGCTCGTTCGCCTTGACCACGCGGTGAAGGTTTCGCCCTCGAGGTGCTGCTCGTCGTAGGCACGCGCGGCGTTCATTATGGCGTCTTCGAGATGGCGTACCGGAACCGCACCTTCGACCCAGTCAATGAATCCCGCTTCTGGTCCTAGAGCACCTCCGAGGCCAACGTCATACGCTTCTTCGAGTTTGAAGTCGTTCTTATGGACTGCACCGCGTAGACCGATGTCAGCGATTTGGGGCTGGGCGCAAGAAGCGGAACACCCCGAGAGGTGAACGCGAAGTGGCGTCGAACGAAGGGGACTGTCGGGACTCAATTCGTCAAGGCGCGCGTCGAGTCGTTTGGCGAGTTGCACCGCGCGTTGCTTGGTCTCGGTGATGGCGTAACGGCAGAATTCGTTGCCGGTGCACGCAACGATGCCGCGCATGAAGGGTCCGGCTTTTGGGTCGAACTTCTTCATCAACGGTTCTTCGAGAAGGACCGACACGCGGTCTTCGGGCACACCCGAGAGTATGAAGTTCTGGTCGACGCCCAGGCGAACGTGCCCGTCGCCGTAGACGTCCGCGAGTCGAGCCGCCTCGACGAGTTCAAGGCCGACGAGTCGACCCGCCGGCACTACACAGCCCACGTAGAACAGACCTTCTTGTACCTGAGGGTGTACGCCCACGTGATCGCGTCGGTAACCCGTCGCCAGTGACGTCGCGCCGGAGCGAGGTTCAATGCGGAGACGAGCGAGGAGCTCCGCACGAAAACCGTCGGCGCCGAGCTCTTGGACGAGGTAGCGCATACGAGCGACGCCGCGATGTTCTCGGTTGCCCAACTCCGCATAGAGCTGGGCGATCGCGCGAGTTGTTTCTACTGCTTGGTCGGGCGTGATGAAGAGGTCGATATCGGTGCCAAGACGCTCTCCGTCGGAGAGGCCGCCACCGACGAGCACGCGGAAGCCAACTTCGTCGCCGTGCGAAGCTGGCCACAGACCAATGTCGTTGATCTCAACGCGCGAGCAATTCTCAGCGCAACCGGAGACGGATATTTTGAATTTTCGCGGAAGGTTCGCGTACTCACGATTACCGGTAAAGAAATCTGATATTGCTGTGGCGACACTCAGTGAGTCCACGAGTTCATGGGGGTCGACACCACTGACTGGACAACTAGTGACGTTGCGCGCACAGTCGCCGCACGCCTGTACCGACGTGAGTCCGACCCGGGCGAAACGCTCCCAAATGCGAGGGATGTCCGCCATGTGCAACCAGTGGAGCTGAACCGTCTGGCGCGTCGTGATGTCGCAGTAACCGTTGCCGAAGAGTGGGTGATCCTCAGGACCTCGCCCGTAGGCTTCCGCGGCAAGTCCTATCTCGCGCGCTTGAGCCGAGGTGAGTACGCCGCCAGGAACCTTGACGCGCATCATGAACGCGTCGCCTCCTTGGCGCTGAGGGTAGATTCCTACCCATTTCAGACGTTCGACTTCTCCGGGTATTGCATTGAGCGCTTCGAGACCGTCCTTGGCGTAGGTGTCAATGACGGCGGCCGCCACTTCGAACGGGTGACGGCGTAGCTTCATCAGTTCGGTCTCGTTGAGCTCGCCAATGTTCCTATACGGATTGACGAAGGCAATCCCCTCAACGTGCGACGCGTCGAGCCCTAAACCGTAGGGATCATCGTGCGTGTCGCGGCGTACGATCATGAGAACAATCCACTCCGTCTACGGTGACCCTTAAACCGCCACATACTTCCAGTCTCGACGACAGTGTCTTCACGCTTAAAGGCCCTTTTTACCATGGTCACCAGTATAGATGACCAAAATGGTCATAAATAGTCCCAATTGTCAGGATTAGTTGCGGAGGCGCGTGGGCGCCGGGAATTACGCCGCAGCGTTATTAGGGCTACTCCTTTTGAGCGATCGTCGTGCCGACTATCGCGAGATCGTGATCCGCAATTGCTTCCTTTGACGTGCCAAAAATTCTGTCGCATCGAACGACGTCTCATTTCGTCGAACGAGAGGAAACATTCACGCAACAATAAAATCAACGAATCAAGGGCGAAGTTCAAATGCGATAGTCGAAACGCGAATTGAAGATTTTGGATTTGGTAGTTGGTAGTGCGCTCTATAGAGTGTTCGTTTGGTCTGATCACTACTGCGGTGAAGGGAGTTGCGTATGAGCAGCTTTGATGGCGAGGCACCCGAGATCGTGCGAGCCGCACTGGTCCAGACGAAGTGGACTGGTGACAAGCAGTCCATGATCGAAGCGAACGTGGCCCTCGCGCGCAAAGCAGCGAGTGAAGGGGCAAAGGTGCTTTGTTTCCAAGAACTCTTTTACGGTCCTTACTTCTGTCAAGTTCAAGACCCCGAGTACTTCGCGTACACCGAGATGGTACCCGGACCTACGACCGAAGTAATGTGCGAACTCGCGAAAGAGACCGGCATGGTCCTCGTGGTACCCGTTTACGAGAAAGAGCAAGAAGGGCTGTTTTACAACACGGCGTTCGTAATCGACGCCGATGGCACGTACCTCGGTAAGTACCGCAAACATCACATTCCACAAGTGAAAGGTTTTTGGGAGAAATTCTATTTTCGTCCAGGAAATCTCGGCTATCCCGTTTTTGAGACGGCGGTGGGGACGATTGGCGTCTACATCTGTTACGACCGCCACTTCCCNNTACATCTGTTACGACCGCCATTTTCCTGAAGGATGGCGCGCACTTGGTCTCGCAGGCGCGCGTATCGTCTTTAACCCGTCGGCGACGAGTCGAGGACTTTCCATGTATCTATGGAATTTGGAACAGCCAGCCGCGGCCGTGGCGAACGAGTATTTCGTCGGAGCGATCAACCGCGTTGGTGTCGAGGAACTCGGCGACAATGACTTTTACGGTTCCTCCTACTTTGTGGACCCCCGCGGTCAAAAGATCGGCGATCCCGCCTCGGATAAAGAGGACGAAGTCATCATTCGCGATCTCGACATGTCGACGCTCGCGGAAGTACGTCATACGTGGGCTTTTTACCGCGATCGCCGACCTGACAGTTATGGTCCGTTAGTCGCCCCCTGAACGCGTCAAGAGAGGAAGGGAACACCATGACAACGCTGATTGAAGGTGGAACGGTAGTGAACGCCAGTGGTCCTTTCGTCGCGAACGTGCTAATTGACGGGGAGAAAATTGTCGGTTTGGCATCGCCAGGTTCGTCGACAGCCGTTTCTTGGCGAGAGGGTGCCGAGAAGATTCTCGACGCATCGGGCACTTACGTCATTCCCGGTGCCATTGACGCCCACACGCACATGGAGATGCCATTTGGCGGCACGTTCTCGGTCGACACCTTTGAGACCGGTACACGCGCGGCAGCATTTGGTGGCACGACATCAATTATCGATTTTGCTATCCAAACGAAGGGTCAGAGTCTGCGAAGTGGGCTCGACCAATGGTTCTCCAAAGCAGAGAACAAGTGTGCCATTGACTACGGCTTTCACATGATTGTTTCGGACGTGAATGAACAGTCGCTCAAAGAGATGGANNGCGAGTTTCAAGCTTTTCATGGCGTATCCAGGAGTCTTTTATTCGACCGATGGGGAAATACTCCAGGCGATGCAGCAAGCGTCGGCCAACGGCGCGACCATCATGATGCACGCGGAGAATGGCATTGCTATTGACGTGCTCGTTGCTCAGGCGCTGGCCCGGGGCGAAGGC
>PKZI01000251.1 GCA_003133005.1 Acidimicrobiaceae bacterium
CCGGCAACGACGACGCCATTCGCTCAGGTGCACTGCTCTGTCGCTTGATCGCCGACGCCGTCACCGAGGGTCGATTCATCCGCGCGAACCGTCCGGCGATTGTAAAGAACGCCAGCGCCGTGAGCCCAGTCGCCGAGACGACACCGTTCGTGGCGCCCGAGCCCGTCACCGAGGCGCCTGCGCCAGTGGTTAGCGAGCCTGACGTCAGTGCTGATGCTGCGCTCGAGCCCGAGATCCAAGATGTGCCCACGGTCGAATCCGAAACCACACCGGACCTGGTTTCGCCCGTACTCAGCGAGAGCGACGTCGCAAAAATCGACGAGGCGAGTGAATCCGAGACCGACGTCACGCTCGAAGCCGAGACCACGTCCATCTGAAGTACCAGTAACTGAATTCATGAGGAGATCAAGGTGAGTTTCACCGCCAAAGACGTAATGACCCTTCGCCAAGCAACGGGCGTAGGGATGATGGATGCCAAAAAGGCGCTCGACGAGACGAACGGCGACTTTGACGCCGCCGTGCAATATCTTCGTGTCCAGGGAAAAATGTCCGCAGCGAAGCGAGCGGACCGTGAAGCTGGTGAAGGGGCCGTCGCGGTCGTGCGCAACGCGAACGTCGCCGCCATCGCAGAACTTCGCTGCGAGACCGACTTTGTCGCCAAGTCCGAGGAGTTCGTGAGTTTGGTCGACGAGATCGCCGCGCGCGTGTGTGTCGATGGCGAGAGCGCCACGAGCCAGTTTCAAGAGCAGATCGACAAGATGCTCACGACCTTGAAAGAGAACATCTCGATCGGTCGCGTGTATCGTCTCGAAGCGCAGAGTGACGAGGTTGTCGAGACCTACATCCATCAACAGAGCGGGCGCGGGGTCAACGCCGTGGCCGTCGTGGTAAAGGGCGCGAACGAAGAGATCGCCCACGAGATCGCCGTGCACATTGCCTTCGCCAAACCGCTGTACTTGACGCGCGAGGACGTGCCGAGCAGCGAGGTCGATGCCGAGCGCGCGACGATCGAAGAGATCTCGCGCAACGAGGGTAAGCCGGACGCCGCGCTACCCAAAATCATCGAGGGTCGCTTGAACGGCTGGTTCAAAGAGCGCGTCCTCGTTGATCAGAGTTACGTGAAGGACGAGAAGCAATCCGTTCAACAGTTCTTGGGCGCGGCGACCATCGTGTCCTACGCACAAGTGGTCATCGGCGGCTAGGTCACTGTGCGCCGAGTGGTCTTAAAGCTCTCGGGTGAGGCGCTCGCTTCTGCATCGAGCGACGAGACCATCGATGCGTCGACCGTGGACTTTCTCGCCACCGAGATCTCGAGCGCGATGGATCGGGGCGGTCTTGAACTCGCGGTGGTGGTCGGCGGCGGCAATATATGGCGTGGCGCGACGGGCGCTATGGCGGGCATGAATCGCGCGAACTCCGACCTCATGGGCATGCTCGGCACGGTGATGAACGCGTTGGCGATGCAGGCGGCCCTGGAGAAGCTGGGTGTGCCGACCCGGGTGCAGTCGGCNNGCCCTACATCCGCCGGCGAGCCGTACGGCACTTGGAAAAAGGCCGCGTCGTGATCTTCGCCGCCGGTATGGGTAACCCTTACTTCACGACCGACACCGCGGCCGCGCAGCGCGCCGCCGAGATCGAGGCGGACATTGTCCTTAAGGGCACCCACGGGGGCGTCGACGGGGTCTACTCCGACGATCCTCGAACCAACGCGAACGCCACCAGGTTCGACGAGATTTCCCTCGACGAAGTCATCTCACGCGATCTTCGCGTGATGGACATGACCGCGATCACGTTCTGTAAGGACAATCATCTACCCATCCGGGTTTTTGACCTGATGGCCCCGGGGAATCTCGGCGCCGCCCTCGACGGGGTCGCCGTCGGTACGCTGGTGAAGTAATGGCAAACGAGCTCGTCGACCTGGTGATGGAGGACACGCGCGAACGTATGGCGCGCGCCCTCGAGCACGTAAAGACTGAGTTTGCGTCGGTCCGTACGGGGCGCGCCTCTTCGTCGCTCATTGAGAACCTGCTCGTCGACTACTACGGGACCGAGACGGCTCTTAAGTCCCTCGCTAACTTCTCGGTGCCCGAACCTCGTCTCTTGGTCGTCTCACCCTTTGACAAGGGCGCCATGGCCGCCATCGAGAAAGCGATCACCAACGCGGACCTCGGGCTCTCGCCGTCCAACGACGGCAACGTGATCCGTCTCGGTTTTCCCGCCCTCACCGAAGAGCGTCGTAAGGCCTTCGTGAAATTGGTGAGAACCAAAGCCGAAGAGGGCAAGGTCGCGCTTCGCGGCGTGCGTCGTCACGCCCGTCAGGAGCTCGAAAACCTCGAGAAAGAAGAGGGTCTGTCGAGCGACGACATTGAATACCTCGAGAAGGTGCTCGACAAGATGACCCAGGACGAAGTGGCGCAGGTTGACGCGCTACTCGCTCACAAGGAGCAGGAACTTCTTGAAGTCTAAGAAACCCGACCACGTGGACGAGGCGACGGGCGAGTTCCCCGTCGTCAGTGCGACCGATTCGCGCGTCAGGATCACTGGCGCCGAAAAGGCCGTCGATGTCGTGATCGATGTGCCAAAGATCGATCCCGCGACACTCCTGCCGCACTGGACTGACGCACCCACTGGCCAGGTGCCGATCGTGGTGGCGCGCGAGGCCGCCGAGAGCGATGACCCGTGGTCGGCGATCCCCGCACCCGCGTGGCGAGAGGGTGAAGCTGACTGGGTCGCGCACGAAGAGCAGTTCGACGCTTCGTTCCTCGCGGGCGAGATAAAAGAGGTTGACGCACGACCGTGGGAGTTCAGTCTGAACGACGATGAGGTGCAGACCGAGAGCGTTCTCGAAGAGGCGCCTCGACCGGCGCCCAAGCGTTCTGAACGCACGCGTCACACCGCGGCGCGTGATCCCCTCGCCGGTCGTGCCGTTCGCCAAGGCGCACAAAAGAACGTGACCCTGGCGACCTTCACCGGTCTCGTCCTCGCGGCGGCGGTCGTGGCGGTCTTCGCCGCGGGAACGCTGCCCGTCGTGGTGATGGTACTCATCGTCTTGGGTTTCGCCGCCGGCGAGGCGTACGCCGGCTTTCGCGAGGTGGGCGCGCATCCAGCCACGATCCTCGGCATTGTGGCAGTACTCACTCTTGGCGTGGCCACCTATAACAAGGGCGTCGCGGCGACCGGTGCGGTCACGGTCCTCCTCCTCATTTTTGGCTTTGTCTGGTACCTGAGTGCTCAAGCGAAGATCGACATCCTCGATGGTCTCGGCGCGACGGTCTTTGTGTACGCCTGGGTTGGCATCCTTGGTTCCTACGCGCTGCTCATCGTGTCGCCCCACACGTTTCACGACAAGCACGGTCTCACGTACCTGCTCGGGGCGATCTTGATGACGGTGGCGAATGATTCGGGCGCGCTCTTTATTGGCCGCTGGTTCGGTCGTCATCCTCTCAATAAGGTGCTGTCGCCCAACAAGACCATCGAGGGCAGTATCGGTGGGACGATTCTGACGCTCGCGGTCGCGGCGTTGATCGTGCCCCACATGAGTCCCTGGACGCTCAAACGAGCCTTGGCGATTGGGGTGGCCCTGTGCGTAGTGGTACCGCTCGGTGACTTGTTCGAATCGATGGTCAAGCGCACGCTCGGCGTGAAGGACTTCGGTAGTTTGTTGCCCGGTCACGGTGGGTTGCTTGACCGCATCGACGGACTTTTGTTCGCGCTGCCCACGCTCTACTACCTCGCCCACGTCCTCAAGCTGAGTTAACGGTGTCGACGACAAGGTCGAGCGTGGCGCTCTTGGGCGCGACGGGCTCGATTGGCACCCAGACGCTCGACGTACTTCGCGCGGAAAGTGAACGATTCGAACTCGTGGCGATCGCGGGGGGCCAACGACTCGCCGAACTGTGCGCTATTTCGAAGGAATTCAACGTACGCGCAATCGGTGTCGTCAGCGAGCGTGATCGTGACGAACTTCGCTCGTTGGTGGGTCCCGAGACCGAGATCGTGATCGGTGGCGAAGGATTGGCGCAACTGGCGGCGAGTGCCGACATCGTCGTGAACGCGGTCGTCGGTTTCGCCGGGTTGCCGGTGACCTTGAGCGCGCTGGGCGCCGGAAAGCGCCTCGCCCTCGCCAATAAGGAGTCGCTGATCGCGGCGGCACCACTGGTGGCGAAGGTTCGTGACACGCCGGGCGCAGAGATTCTTCCGATTGATTCCGAGCATTGCGCGATCCATCAGTGCCTCGCGGGTTCCAACGAAACCGGTCACCCCGACGTGGCACTGATCCATCTCACGGCGTCGGGTGGTCCGTTTCGTGGCATGACCAGTCAGCAGCTGTCGGGCGTCACGAAGAACGACGCGCTCAAGCACCCGACGTGGATCATGGGACCCAAGATCACCGTGGACTCCTCGACGCTGATGAATAAAGGTCTCGAGGTGCTCGAGGCCTCGGCACTGTTCGGCATCGAGGCCGAGCGCGTGAACGTGGTCGTGCACCCCCAGTCCATTGTCCACTCAATGGTCGAGTACGTCGACGGTGCGGTACTGGCGCAACTCTCGCTGCCCGACATGCGACTGCCAATTTCTTACTGCCTGGGTTCGCCCGTGCGATTCGATCACGCGTGGGGTCGACTCGACTTTTCTAAGAATCTGCTCCTCGAGTTCGAGGCACCCGATCGCGAGGCCTTCGGCGCGCTCGATCTCGCGTACGCGGCGGCGCGCGCGGGAGGCGCCGCTCCGGCGTGGCTCTCGGCCGCGAACGAGATCGCCGTTGAGGCCTTTCTCAACGATCAACTCCGGTGGGCGGACATCGTGCCACTCGTCGCCGCGGTGATGAACCAGTACGTCACCGACCCTCTTTCGTCGCTCGAGGACCTCTTCGAGAACGACGCGACGGCCCGGCGGCTCGCGCACGGTATGGTGCCTCGTTGATGGAGAACGAAACGACGTCAGCGCCGACGACGAACGAGAATCGTTCGCTCGTCGTGTTCCTGGTGGGGGTCGCCGCCTTGGTGGTGTTGCTCACGTGGTGGGGAGGATGGGCCTTGCCCGTCGTCATCGGCGCGATCATCGTGATGGTCATGGGCCACGAGTTCGGCCACTACATCACCGCCAAGCGCGCGGGCATGGAGGTCACTGACTTCTTCGTGGGTTTCGGACCCGTCATCTGGTCACACCAGATCGGAGAGACACGTTATGGCGTGCGCGCGCTGCTCGCGGGTGGGTACGTCAAGGTACCGGGCATGACGTGGGGCGAGAAACTCCCCGCCGCCGAGGAGAAACGCACGTATCGCGCCGCGACCTACCCGCGCAAGGTCATCTTCGCGTCCGCCGGCTCGCTGATGCACCTCGTGATGGCGTTTCTTCTGGCCTGGGTGTCACTCACCTTTATTGGCACGTATTCCCAGAGTGCCGTGGGCATCGCGAGTTTCGCGCACTGGGAGGGCCACGCGAAGAACGCGGCTCAACTGGCGGGACTTCACGTGGGCGACCGCATCGAGGACATCAACGGTCATCGACTCACGAGTGAGACCCAACTCGTGAACGCCCTTCACTCGGGCGTGGGCAAGAGCGTTGCGTTGACCGTACTGCACGACGGGCGCACGCTGCACGTGCACGCCACGCCGGTGCTGGGCAGCACGATCAAGGTGCGCGGTGAGACGTTGACGAAGAACGCCGGTTACATCGGGGTGTCGCTCGAGGAATTGACCGTGCGCAAGTCCTGGTACGACGCGGTGCCGAGCGCGGTCACCCAGATTGGCAGCACCATCTCCGCCGCCGCGCACGCCATCGTGCACGTCTTTTCACCCGGTGAGTTCTCCAGTCTCTTTCACCAAGTCGCCTCACCCGCGGCGGCCAATAACCGCACGAACCAGTTGAATCGACCCGAATCAATAGTGGGCGTCGTGCGCATCGCGGTCCAAGGGGCTCAGTCGGGCGCGACGACGTTGCTCGAGATACTCATGATCGTGAACGTCTTCGTCGGCATGCTCAACATGTTGCCCATGTTGCCCCTCGACGGAGGGTACGTCGCGATCGCGACCTACGAGCGACTGCGTAGTCGTCGTGGCGAGCACTACCACGCCAATCTCAACTACCTGACACCCTTCATCTACACGTTCATGAGTGTGCTGCTCGTGCTGTTCGCGAGCACGTTGTACCTNNCCGGACACGGCAGAATGGTTACATGGACGTCACCGCAACAGCACTGAGCCCGCGACGACTGACCCGTCAGATCAGCGTGGGTTCGGTCAAAGTCGGTGGCGACGCACCGATTTCGGTCCAGTCGATGACCACTACCAAAACGGCCGACGTCGATGGAACATTGCAGCAGATCTACGCGCTCGCCGCCAACGGGGCGGACATCGTTCGCTGCACGTGCAACGACCAGGGCGCCGCCGAGGGGCTTGCCCAGATCGTGCCACGCTCGCCGGTGCCCATCGTCGCGGACATCCATTTCCACGTCGAGATGGCTCTCGCCGCGCTCGAAGCTGGCGTGAACGGACTGCGACTCAATCCCGGCAACCTGCGCAAGCCCGAAGAGATCAAGTTGGTCGCTTCCGAGGCGAAGGACCGGGGCGTGCCCATGCGCATCGGCGTCAACGCCGGCAGCCTGGAAAAACACCT
>PKZI01000145.1:0-2125 GCA_003133005.1 Acidimicrobiaceae bacterium
GCGTGCTAGCAATCGTCAGCGCGATGACCTTGTAGCCCGCATTATTGGGATGATCGTCGGGCCCGTAGGGATAACCAGTGCAGAACCAGGTATACGCGCACGCCTCGGCGACGTTCGTCGGCACCGTACCGACTCCAGGCAGCGAAATCGGCGTCGTATTGAAACTCTTATACGCACCGGGCACGTTCGCGATCGCAATGCCAGCATTTGCATAGGCCTTGGCGAGAACCATGTTCAATTGCGTCATGATTTCTAATGACTGGCTCGCAGCCAGCTCACTGTGCGCGTCATTCACGTCGTAGCCCAGAAAGGGATCGCCGTACTCGAGCCCGACGAAGTGGACGCTCGCACCGGCGGCAGCCTTGAGGGCCGTCAGCACGGGAGGCATGTCTCCGCTGACGAGTTGGATGCCACGCGCGGCGCACGCTTCGTCGATCGGCACTGAAGCGAGGCACGCGCGAACGTTATTGAAACCGAGGTCGATCGTCACGACACCAGTCTCGTTAGTGTTCTCGGACAAAAAAGAGGTGGCTCGAAGGAGTTGACGCTCCGGCAACTTGTAGCACGCGTCACCCTCGCCCAGCATTGACTCCGCCGTCTCGCCGGGGCAACCGAATTGGAACAACTGAAGCGATACTCCCTTAGACGCTTCAATCGCAACGAGGTCATTGGCGTAGCCCGTGTTAGTGCGGTGCCCGTTGTGTTTGGGTATGCCCGTTGGTTGGAATCCAAGCGATGCCGATGCTCCGAGGTCCATATAAAAGCCGTCGTACGAGGTTGCGCTGGAGCTCGAATGAAATGAGCTCGTCACGCCAACGATTCCCGAGAGCACCCCAGCGGCGATGGCAACGCAAAGTATGGCGATTGTTCGCTTTCGCATCAATTCTCCCGCGCGATTGAGTCGCTCGAACAACGACAAACTCTCGAATACTCTAGCGAAGTCGTCGCGACCCGACGTTTGAAACTACCTCGTCGAACCACGCCGAATTCGCCTGCTCGACCTGCCTGAATATCTCGCAGACTCTAAGTCGTTGGAGTTACGCTCGGTACTTCGTTCAAGACGCCGCGTATTGCTTGTACCGCGCCGAGCAGCGCGGCGCTTTCGGCGGGAATAATCAACTTCGTGTTGTCACTCTCGGCAAACTTCGCCAAGGTGTCGAGTTGAAGAATTGCCACAAGTGTGGGATCGGGTGCTGCCGCTTTTATCGCGGCGTACACCGACGCAATTGCCTGAGACCGACCTTCGGCTTCGAGGATCTGGGCTTGTCGATTACCCTCGGCGCGCAGAATCGCGGATTGTTGAGCACCTTCCGCCTCTTTAATCGCGGCTTGACGTTGACCGTCCGCAACGTTCACCGCAGACTGTTGTTGCCCTTCGGACTCGAGGATTCGCGCTCGCTTTTCCTGGTCGGCTTGCTTTTGCAGAGCCATTGCTTGGAGAATCTGATCGGGTGGGGTAATTTCAAGGACTTCGACGCGATTGATGCGCACGCCCCATTTGTCGGTCGCTTCTTCCATTTGGGTTTGCAGCATCGTGCCAATGCGCTCGCGCTGAGAGAAAGCTTCGTCAAGCGTGATACTGCCGAAGACCGCCCTCACGGACGTCCTGGCAAGATTATCGGTGCTCACCAAGTAGTCCGAGTTCGTAAACAGCGCGAGGCGAACGTCCACCACTTGGCTAAAAATTGTGGCATTCACGATGACCGCGACGTTGTCACGCGTAATGACTTGTTGGCGATCGCCCGTTCGCGGGGTCTCTCGAACGTCAACAACTTTGAGAACTTCAATGAAGGGCACGATGAAACAAAGTCCCGGATTCTTGATGTCCTTGAACTCGCCAAATCGGGTGACGACACCGACAAAACCCTGTTGAATGATGCGTACGGCCTTCGTAATGGCGTAAATAACGAGCAACACCACCACGCCTGCGATCACGGCAAGAGCGATTCCCACATCCAGTCCCTTCAACGGCCGTCCGACTTCCAGCAACGGACCGAAATCACCCGCTGTTCGGAGTGTAGCCACCTCGCGCCCCTCGAAAAAGCGGTAACTGCGGCGCTTCGGTCGACGCGACGTGGCCCAGCGGCCACTATGGCACAGCGCACGGCATACCCTTCGCGCCTCA
>PKZI01000145.1:2189-5120 GCA_003133005.1 Acidimicrobiaceae bacterium
CGCGCCTACGTCGCGGGCGACATTGACGTCGAGGGCGATCTTGACGCCCTCTTCTCACTCCAAGTGCCACCCCTTCGACAAATGCTGACGCTCGATACCGTGCGAGGCCTCGCCTCCGAAGTCGGAACGGCAGCATTTAAGCGATTAGCACCTCCGTCGATCGAGGCACGTCAACGGGGTGCTTTGCACAGTCGTTCACGCGACAAAGACGCTATTTCGCACCACTACGACGTCTCCAATCATTTCTACGAAATGGTGCTCGGACCATCGATGACATATTCATGTGCCGCGTTCCGCTCCCCTGACGACACGCTCGAAGTCGCGCAGCGGCGAAAGGTCGATCTCGTTGCGCGAAAGCTTGAACTCCAACCTGGCATGCGTCTGCTCGACGTCGGCAGCGGTTGGGGCGCCATGGCTATCCACGCCGCGAAGGAATATGGCGCAAGTGCCGTGGGCGTCACGCTCTCAGGCCCTCAACAAAGTTACGCCACCGAACAGGCCAAACTCGCCGGCGTGTCAGACCTGGTTGAGTTCCGATTACAGGACTACCGAGACGTGAAAGATGGACCCTTTGACGCCATCAGTTCGATCGGCATGTCCGAACACGTGGGTCGTCGATCACTTCCTGCGTACACGCAGAATCTCTTTGACCTGCTCAAGCCCGGCGGCAGATTCCTTAACCACGCGATTAGTCGGCCAGTGTCCTTTGAACAGGACCCGCAACCCACGACGTGGTCGGAACTGAATCGTCAGATGCAGATCGCCTTGGGAATGCGCGGACCATCAAAGACGGGAAGCCCCTTCATCGAACGCTACGTCTTTCCCGACGGCGAACTCCATGAGGTCGGCACCATGGTCTCGATGTTCCAGGCGCATGGCTTTGAGGTACGCCACCTCGAGAGTCTGCGCGAACATTACGCGCTCACCCTTCGTCACTGGGTTGAGAATCTCATGAAACGCTGGGACGAGGCCGTCGACGAAGTCGGTGAGCAACGTGCGCGAGTGTGGCGACTCTACATGTCCGGTTCGGCGGTCGGCTTTGAGCGTCACCATCTTGAAATCCACCAGATTCTCTCGGTAAAGCCAGTGGATGGGAAGAGCGGCCTCGCGCTACGCCCTGACTTTGAGCCGACGTTCTAGACACACGCGTGGATTCCTCTCCGATCGACGGCGCGCGTACGTCGGTGCTGCGGTTGCGACCCTACAAATTGGACGACGAACAATCTGCACGTAGGGGCCACGAGGAGATGAAGAAAGATAATTTCACGTTCTTGCTCGGTTGGGATGACGATAGCGAGTGGCCGATCTGGCTCCACGAAATTTCGCAACATCGTCGAGGTCTGAGCCTGTCCCCCGGAATCGTGCCGGCAGCGCAACTCTGCGCGGACGTCAACGGTCAGATCGTTGGTCGGATCTCCGTCCGTTTTCAGCTCAACAAAGAATTAGCGCTCTTCGGCGGGCACATTGGTTTTGGTGTCTTACCCGATCATCGTCAGCGAGGTTACGCGACGGAGATTCTCCGCCAGGGTCTCGTGATCGCGCGTGGCGAAGGTTTGACGCGTGTGCTAATTATCTGCAACGACGACAATCTCGGCTCCGCACGAACGATCGAGATGTGCGGCGGCGAGCTCGAAGGTGTCGCGACCGCCGAAGATGGCGCGACGAAGATTCGCCGCTACTGGATTAAATGAAGCGCTTCGAAAAGCATTTAGCGCACCGGGGTTCTAAGGTTTGAAAGTGGATGAGCGCCTAGAAGCGAACCGCGCGAATTGGGACGACCGTGTCGCGATCCACACGGCGTCTGACTTCTACGACGTCGAAGGATGGCTTCGCGATGCTCCAGGTCCCCTCGCACGTGAAATCGAACTTCTTGGCGATGTCGCGGGGAAATCTCTCGTGCAACTTCAATGCCACTTCGGCATGGAGACACTTCAATGGGCCAGAGCTGGAGCGCGCGTCACGGGCGTTGACTTCTCTCCCGCCGCCATCGCCGCCGCGAACGATCTTGCCCGGCGAACTGGACTCAGCGATAGTGCGTCGTTTGTGTGCTCGAACGTCTGCGACGCGCCAGAGGCGCTGGCGGGTGAAAAATTCGACATTGTGTACGTCACACTCGGGGCCATCTACTGGTTACCCGACATCCGCGGGTGGGCCAAGGTCGTCGCCGACTTGCTCGCCCCGGGTGGTCAGTTCTATATCTTTGAGGTCCATCCGTTTTCGATGAGTTTCGATGATGAGGGCGAGCACCTCTTCTACGACTACTTCGATGATCCGGAATCACCAATCGTCTTCGACGACGGTTCGACCTATACCGACGGTGGCCAACTCACTCATACGAAAACCTACGAGTGGAACCATTCGTTAGGCACTATCATCCAATCGCTCATCGACGAGGATCTCGTAATCGACCGATTCATCGAACACGATTGGACGGTTTTTCAGGCGTTCCCGTGGTTGGAAAAGGGTGCCGACGGGATTTATCGCATCCCGAGTTCGCGGCCTACCCAGCCGCTGTCCTTCACGCTGCACGCTCATCGCTAATTCGGTGCGTTCTCCTTGCTNNGGAACCCCCTTTAGATACGCGAAGACTCCCACACCCCGCATTTCAGGAGGCATCTGAGCACTCCTCGGTACGACGTGAAAGTGCAAATGGGTGAAGCCCTCCGCCT
The DNA here is from genome assembly GCA_003133005.1 of Acidimicrobiaceae bacterium. Taxonomy (GTDB): domain Bacteria; phylum Actinomycetota; class Acidimicrobiia; order Acidimicrobiales; family RAAP-2; genus RAAP-2. The sequence goes on from PKZI01000145.1 coordinate 4,859, forward strand.
CGGCAAGCAGAAGTACGTACGTTTTCTCGCACCCGATAACGCGACGGAGTGCCGAAGTGAGCCGTCGCAGTAACGGTCCGACAACGAGCGATTCGACCTCGGTCAGCTCGTCAAGAGACGTGACGTGACGCCGAGGAATCAGAACGAGCCAGCCCGGCAGACTCGAGTTGAAGGAGTGGGCCACCGACCAACCCGGTTCCTCCCAAAGTCGGTCGCGCAGGGGCAAAAAAGAGGCATCGTTCTGAGTGCAGGAAAAGCAATC
>PKZI01000087.1 GCA_003133005.1 Acidimicrobiaceae bacterium
CGGCGTGGAAAACTGTCCGCCGGACGAAATTGTGGTCGCGGTGCCTAAGACCAGCGGCGTGGCTGCGTCAGCTGGTTCGGCGACGACGAGAACTCCCACCAGGAGAATCAGTGCCGCTGTCAGGTACGAAAAGCGTCGCAATAAATATTGCTGAACCTTTTCCATGTTCGATGCCCCCGATACGTAAAAAGAAAGAACGAATGCCGCCCTCTTTGTGATGTGCAATCATGTTCGCAACAACGTCACAGAAATGGACCTACGTTTCTGGCTCTTTTAAAGTGTAAGTATTAACTCGATTCAACACGTGTATGGTCCTACGATTTCTGTCGTAGGAAACGCCTTGCGATGACGGATGTTCACCGGTACTTTCGTTCTTCCAGATGCGAACAACGCTTAGCGACTTCACAAATCTCGCGTGCCAAATCTCTTTTGACGACGGTCTAAGTGAATAGACTGCACCTTCGAACTGTGAACTCATTGATACCCGAGTTCCTGCGTCCCATTCATCCTGTCTTGAAGGAGTTCGTTGATGGCCGCGACGTCAAGAGGTTGAGCGAAGAGAATTCCTTGACCAGTATCGACGCTGTCATCTAAAAGGCGTTGGCGCTGTTCGCGACTCTCCACCCCCTGGGCAATTGTTTCGAGTCCAAGCGTGGTGCCCATTTGCACCAAGGTTTGAATAAGAGCGTCGGCTTCGGCTGGGTTGATGTCTCCTGACACGAAGCATCGATCAATCTTCAGAATGTCAATAGGAAATTGTCGGAGATACGAGAGGGAGGAATACCACGTACCGAACTCATCGACCGCGATGCGTACCCCGAGCGCCTTCAGCGCCTTCAGACGAGTCGAGTTGGGTTCGACGTTGTGCAGTAGCGAAGTTTCCGAGACTTCCAAGACGAGAAGACTCGGATCAAAACCGCTGACCGACAGCGCACTGCGAACGTCTTCAGCGAAGTTGTCGCGTTCTAATTGCTTTATTGAAATGTTGACCGAAACCCTAAAACGATGCCCTTGACCGAGCCACGCCGCGCCCTGGCGACAGGCGTCTTCGAGAACCCAACGACCTACTTCAACGATTAAACCGCTCGATTCGAGCACCGCTAAAAACTCCTCGGGTAAAAGGACACCACGTACCGGATGACGCCAGCGAAGGAGGGCCTCGACGCCGGTGAACTCTCCTGTTGCGAGGTTGATCGTGGGTTGATACAACAAGAAGAACTCTTGTTGTGCCAGCGCCATACCAAGGTCGACGACGAGGGACCTGTGGTCGTCGACGACCTTTTGCATCGACGCGAGGAACGTCACCGCGCGGTGCTTGCCCTCACCTTTTGCCTCGTAAAGTGCAATGTCCGCGTCACGCAGGAGATCGTCAGGATTGTCTCGCATGCCTTCGGCGATGCCAATGCTTGCGGTGACGGTTATCGGGACGTCACTGGCCGCAATCGAAAATGGCTCTTCGAGCACAGTGAGCACTCGGTCCGCCACCTTCGTTGCACCGAGTGCCAGCGACGTTCCCTCGGCGAGGATCACGAACTCGTCGCCGCCGAGACGACCGACCGAGTCAGTTTGACGAAGGGCATTGGAAAGCCGCGCGGCAACTTTAACGAGAAGCTCATCACCGGCGGCGTGACCCAGCGTGTCGTTGATGTCCTTGAAGTTATCGAGGTCCAGAAACAACACCGCAAGCTCACCGTTGTCGCGCTTTGCACGGGCCAGCATTTGACCAATTCGATCGAGAATCAAAATACGATTAGGAAGTCCAGTCAGCGAGTCGTGTAAGGCAAGGTGCTGGAGTTCACTGGTTCGCTCAGCGACCATTGCCTTGGCCCTGGATCGACCCGTACCCAAAACCAAAATCAAAAATGCGAGCATCAGCACCATGATGAGACCAACGAGAAGCAGCGCTAAGACATTCCCCCGGTCGTTCACGGCGGCAACAGAGTCATTGGCCGACGTGTGCACGAACCAACCATTGTGAAGCGAGATGGTCAATGTCTGTTCACTGGGAGTGGACGTTCCTCGCGAAAGCGTGACGCGCGACGCGCCGGACACGTAGGTGAAGGCAACGGAAGTATGCGGATGATGTGCAATCGCGGTCGCCAACAGCACGCTCGGGCGAACCGACGTTCCCGTCCATCCGATGAAGTCGGCCAAACGGGCCTGGCGTGTCTTGGGCACAGAACCCGTCGAATAGATGGGCGTTCCGATCACCAAGACCTGCGACGCTCCTGCGCCATAGGGGAAATACAAACTCTCGCCGGATACACGCGCCCGTAAAAAATCAGGACCGAGCAACGTATCGCAGAAGTCGAACGACGCGGGACTCGACGACGCGCCCGAACTCGTCGCGTCCACTCGGGCGAAGCAATAAAAAGGTCGTTTGCCCGCTGGTAGGACGTCGAATGTTCCTCCGGGACCCAACGGCCCCGATGGATCCTTGAGCGCCTTGGCCTCATAGGCGGGAAGCTGACTTGCCGTAACCATTACGACCTCGGCGACTCCCACCACCTCGGGATAACGAGCGAACGTATCTGAATCGACAATCCATTGGTGAAATTTCGCGGAGTCGGCGTTTGGGTTTTCATCAAAAAAAGCACCCGTCGTCGTTGTAAGGTCTTGTTCGTGCTGAAGCGCAAGCTGCAGGGTCGAGGCGATTGACTGCGACGATGTCACGAAGAGTTGGCGCGACGACGCGTTCATCGTCCTCTCGAGGGCGCGATTGCCAACGAATGCGGCAGTACAACCGAT
>PKZI01000041.1 GCA_003133005.1 Acidimicrobiaceae bacterium
CGCTCGCGCACGCGCGCGGCGCTCGGGATTGACACGGAGCGTCTCGTGTTAATGCCCACGCGAGCGCTCCCTCGAAAAAACGTCGAGGGTGCGCTTCGTCTCACCAAGCAACTCCGCGCGGTCCTATGGCTGCTCGGGCCGAGCGAAGACGGATTTGATGACGAACTGGGCGCGCTGTTGCGCGCCTACGACATTCGCGTACTGCGAGGTCTGGGCGATGTCTCCATCGACGACGCCTATGCGGCGTGCGATCTCGTGGTGATGCCTTCAACATGGGAGGGCTTCGGGAACCCAGTCCTCGAGTCAGTGACGCACCGCCGCCCTCTCGCTCTCAACTGGTATCCGGTCGCGCGCGAGATTGGCGAGTACGGTTTCACCTTCTTCGGTCTCGACGACGTCGCAGGTATCGCTGACTTCTTGGAGAAACCCGACGCTGTCCTGTTCGAGCGGAACCTTAAGATCGCGCGACGCGACTTCAACGTGCGTGATTTACCCCTTCGTCTCGCGCGTGTTTTGCAAGACTTCTGGCGCGAACCGCTCCGCTAGTGTCGTTCCAATGGTGATCACCGACGACCGTCCCGCTCACGGGGAACGCCGTGAACTCCTCCTCGGTGTCGCGAAGAAGATTTTCGCCGAGCGCGGTTTCCAGTCCGCGACAATGGACGATATCGCCCGCGAGGCGGGTTTCACCAAGCCAATCCTTTATCAGTACTTTGAGTCGAAGACCGACCTCTATCACGAGATAGTCGCCGAGACAGCGCGCACGCTCATTGACAAACTCGCAAACGCCGTCGCGGTCGCGGAAACGCCGCGAGCCAAGATCGAAGTCGCCTTTCGGGTCTATTTCGACATGGTGGTGGACGAGACCGACGCCTTTCGTATCCTGTTCATCCATTCACACGAAGGTTCGACCGCGGGTGACCTGCGCAACGTGGAACTAACGCTCGTTTCATTCCTAGAGCCGTTTATTGACATATCGATAAGCAAAGAGCACCGCCGCCAACTGGCTGCGGGGGTGGTCGGCATCGCCGAAGGCGCAGCAGTGGTCTGGCTCGTCCAGCAAGAGGCCAAGGGCTGGCCGCCCGTGAACCCCGAAGAAGCGAGCCTCCTCGCGTCACGCATTGCGACCCTGGCCTGGGGTGGACTTCGCGCCGTTCAGCGCGACTAGTGCGGTTGGCGCACCAAAAGCAACGAGCGCGCCGCGTTTCTCGTTGAGAAAAACACACTGCCAGTGGCGTCAGTGTGATCACCAAAAATGCACGTCACCAACTGCACGATGTACGCGAAGGTTCGAGGAACGAGCGAACGACAAAGTGCTTCTAAAGAATCGCACCGGTAACTCTCTCGAGTTACCGGTTCGATTCCCATAAGTTCCTGCGATTATGCCAACGTCACAAACCGCGATGGATGTTCAAGCAATTTGCGTCACACTTACGACGTGGCGACGTAGACAACCAGATACGAGTAGTCGTACGTCGAGCCACTCACCGTCGACGAGATCGTCGTCGAGGCGTGAATGCCCAATGTCTTCATGTAGCCGTCGACCGCGAGCGCCCGAGCCTTGGCCAGAGCCTGGTTCGAAGCGTTGTTTGGCAACGTCGCGTTGCCCCTCAAGGTGAAGTGGACCACGTGGTGAGCGTTGAACAGAATCACCAGATGGTCGATCTGGGACTTGATTTGGTTCGTCAACGCTGAACTACCAAAGACGAACGTGTGGATTGTGTACGAGTAGTGGAATGCCGCGGACGCAGGGGTTGCGGAGTTCGATTCCCATTGGGCGTAGAGCGTCGTCGACGGCACCGTCAAGGTATACGGCGAACTCACCAACGTCCCTCCCGCACTCGNNCGTGGGCGTGGGCAGCGTCACGCTGGTCCCGTTCGCACCGCTCAGCGTTGGCTCGCTTGTGCCGCCTTCAGAATTGAACACGACGACATCATTCACCGAGCCGGCTGGTGCCGCGCCCGAGCCGCCACCGCCACTGGTATTGGGACCAACGGGGAACGAGAGCGAGGCAAAAGCCGGTCCGTAAATCCCATTACCTGGGTCGGAGAAATCGAGAATACAAGTACCGCCAGTGCCCGTGAAACCAACCACAACGCCGCTCAGCGTACAACCAGTCGAAGCCGAGTTGAGTGTGACCGTAATCAGTGGTCCCGCTGTAGTAGCGGGGTCAGTGGTGTCACCTGACGTCGCCGTGGCGTTCGCGGTGTACGTACTACCACCTGCGACAGCGTCGACCGGCGGTGCTCCCGGTGTCACCGTGTTCGTAGCACAGAGGCCAGCGGGGTTGCTCGTCGACGCATCATTCAACGTCCATGTGTTCGCCGTACCATCCGTCCCGCTACCGCTCGATGCGTCGGCGCAGTCGTACAAGAAGTTCGAACTGACGCTGTTTTCTGACACGGTACCGCCGTTTGGCGCACCATCGATGTTTTCGATATCAACACCCACGATGCCATCAGAGATCCCGTTATCAGAAATCAAGAAGCCCGACGGCGCGGTGTAGTGATGCCCCGATCCACCGTAACCGAGAACTCCCTCACCAAATCCTGAAATCACGTTGTTCGTGATTTGAGGCGAGTCGACGGGGTACGAGTCGCTATTGAACTCGACGCCAGAGGCGAAGAACGCTCCCCCACCCGAACCCAACTCGGTGTTGTCCTCAACGGTGGGCGTGATGTCGCCCCCTCCCAAATAAATGGGCGATACCGCGTCGACATCGCTGGAGTCCTCCAAAGATATCGAGTTAAAACTGATTTCTGCATTTGTCGTGCAGACTAGATCGACGAAACTGTTGCCAACGTGGCCGGTCAACGGTGGGTCCTGGTCATACGAGTTGTACGCAATGACGAGTCCCGTACTCGAATTGGGGTCGAGCGTTGCACCAGTACACGCGCCAGTTCCGGTCGTGTTGATGTCCCCGCTCACACCTGACAAATCATCAAACGTGTTGAACTCAATAGCAACATTGTTCGCCGTTTGTCCGCCCCCGAATTCGATCGCCGTGCCCGAAAAGCCGTCGGCCGAGTTATACGGCGCGTTTTGGATGAACAAGTTGTCTTCGATTTCACTGCCGGCCGCAGATGAACTATCGGTGTTGAAATAGATGCCGCCGCCATCGGCGGCGATCACGTTGTTCTCGAAGATCCAACTGTCACCGGCACTGGGCGCCCAAATTTCAGGTCCCCACGTGCTGCCCTCGAGAGTGAAACCATACGCTGCTCCATTTCCCGCGCCGGGGAAGTAGATGAGGCTTCCGGTGAGCGATGTTGAAGGGGCGAGGATACTCTGGTCCGGACCCGACGTGTCCCACTGCGCGCCGAAGAGCACGACGTTACCCGTAATGATCACGTTGCCCGTGTAGGTACCCGGGCAGACGTAGATGGGCGCGGGCGACGCGGCCGCTTCTTCGACGTTGACCGCGTTCTGGATCGTCGCGAAGTTAGGAAGGCTGGTGCACGCAGCGTACGCGGGGTCCGAGGTGTCGGTGATGGTATATGAACTGTTGTTCACGATCACCGCACCCAAAGGTGGCGCATCGCTCTGCGAGGGCGACGCTCCGGCGGTCGCCGTTATCGCAATCGGTCCGAGCGCCACTGCCGTGAGTACTGCAAGAGAAGTAGCTATTCGCTTGATCACATTGAATCCTTCAGTTCGGTTCACGCACGGTCTATCCGTACGGTCAGCGTCTTGACATCTGTGAGAGCGTCCGCGTTGACTAGTGCAAACGTACCAGTTGTGCTAGGTAACTTCAATTGGAAATTCCTAGTGCATGTGTACCATCGAGACCATTATTGATCGCGGGAAGAAGTTTCGCGAGCATCGAACGTCGAAATGTCGGACTCGTCTGGATAAGACGACAGGAAGCGCAGCTTTCGATGAACGTTGTCCGCTTATGCGGTCATCACGCGCGATTGAAGCCAAGAATTTTTCTAAAACACCGAGCGACACGTGAACGTCACTGCGCACAATTCACGAGGAAGAAACATTGTCGTTCGATTTTTCTCCCTCGATTTCGTCAAGGAACGAAGGGGACGAAGATACGTTGCATCACTCGTCTCACTATTTGATGTGCACACCCGAGATCGAACGAGAGATGATCAAGCGCTGAATCTCGCTCGTTCCTTCGAAGATCGTGTAGATCTTCGAATCACGGTGCCAACGTTCGACGGGGTACTCGCGCACGTAACCGTAGCCACCAAGGATCTGTATCGCCTCTTCGGTCACGCGCACCGCGGTCTCACCGGCGAAAAGTTTGGACATCGAACCTTCGCCATTCATGAACGGCGTTCCCGTCGCGGCCATCCACGCCGCACGCCACACGAGCAAGCGCGCCGCGTCAATCTGGACTTTCATGTCGGCAAGCTTGAACGCAATCGCCTGGTTCTCGATGATCGCGCGACCGAACTGCTTGCGCTCTTTGGCGTAGTCGAGTGAGTATTCGTACGCGGCGCGAGCAATACCGAGCGCCTGCGCGCCGACCGATGGACGCGTTGCTTCAAAGGTCGCCATCGCCGCTTGACCCGAGGCCTTCTTTCCCTCGCGCACACGCGCGAGTTTCTCGTCGAGTTTGTCCTTACCTCCGAGCAGGCAATGACCCGGAACCCGACAATCTTCTAACACCACTTCGGCGGTGTGCGA
>PKZI01000108.1 GCA_003133005.1 Acidimicrobiaceae bacterium
GGGATCTTCGCGATTCGCGAACTGGTGTTCGTACGTGGCTTCGGAGGTGAAACCATCGCGCGTCACGCTGTACGCAGGCACTTCGTGTGCCTCTCCGGCACCAAAGGTCTTGGCGTGGATGAAGGGGAAGTGCGCCATATCGAGAAAATTGTCGGCGAGTAGTCCCGCGCTGGCGCGCGTCTCGATGACGGGGAGGTCGCCACGTACAAACGACGGCTCAAGTGCGACCTCAATCAGTGGCAGTGGCGTCCGTGGTTCGAGGGGCGCGACGAACACCATGCCGTGCGATTCCTCAACGCGCGCCGGGGCGCGAAGTCGCGCCCTTGAAGGAATTGTCGCGTTCTTTCCAAGAGCTGGAATTTCTTGGCAGACGCCCCGCGCATCAAATACCCAGCCGTGATAGACGCACCGTAAGCTCTCTCCCTCGCAAGTGCCCATCGAAAGTGGAGCGAAACGGTGCGGGCAGCGATCAAAAAAAACGCGTGCGGCGCCGCCCGGGTCTCGGTAGGCCACGAACGTTTCGCCTAGCAAAACAAAACGCTGGGGCTGGGTCGCCAGTTCGTTGGAACGGCAAATTGGGTGCCAGGCATGGCGCAACGCCGGTTCGAGGTTCGCCAGTCTGTCTGTCACGCACGACAATGTAGTTGAGTGAATGTCCGCATCTTTCCCCGGTCGTTTCGAGAGGATGAAACGATAGGTTTGCTACAAGAGGATTCCTGAGGAGGCAGTATGCACGAGACCAACAGTGACGTGGGCCTCCAAGCGGTCGGACCGATTAGCGACGAGGAATTGACCGCGCTCGCGCTCGCCGCGGACGTCGACGCCCCCCTCGCGGCCGACGCGTTGCCGTGGCGGATGAGTATGTCTCAGTTTGGACTGCTGCCTGAGTGGTACATGCCCGGACCGATCGCGGCGGGGCGCGGTCGTGGCACACGCATCGTGATTCTCACCGTCGTGGCGGGATTTCTCGTAATTGGCGCCTTTGGCATGTGCGTGACTTCGGGCTTCTTATCTCTGGTGTAAGACGCCTGTGCGGATTTGCGTTTCAGACTTCCTGTGGCGAGGCATGATCGAGGGATTGCAAGTAACACTTAAGGGCCGTGAGCCCTTCGTTGAGGTAGAGACTCGACTGACTACCGAGCTCTTGGCTCTCGTCGAGAATTGTCATTGAAACGTCGATGAGTAACCTGGTCGCTGCGCGGGCGCGATCTTGGCCGAGTCCCACGAAGCGGTCGCACAGACGAGCGGAAATATAGTCAAGATAAAGTTCGGTTTCTTGACGGTCAATGGCGACCAACTCGGGTACCGCACGAAAAGCACGACGAAGCTGCGTGGTGGCGGGGCTCGAAGTACGCAGTTCAACCGAGAGCGTGAACATTTCGTCGGCCCACTGATCCAGGTCCGCGGACTCGCAGATCTCGTTCAGTTTTTCGGTCAATGGCTTATTGCGATGCTCCTGGTCGATTCGAAAGAGTTCGACAAGAATCGCTGTTTTGTCGGGGAAGTAGTGGTACACGGTGCCAATATTGACGCCAGCTCGGTCCGCGACCACGTTGGTGTTTAGTCCCTGCACACCGCGCTCGACGATGATGTCCGTCGACGCCTTCAAAATGTTGGCGAATGTCGCGACGGAGCGTGCTTGCGATGGTCTTTTAAGTTTCGTCTGTCGTTCTGAAGCGACGTTCTCCATTCGATAAGTATTCACCCGTCAGGAACTTCATGCTGCAATATTTTCTCTACACTTCTTGTGTAGTAACGGAAAGCCTGATAAATGCCGGTTGCTATCGGTCGAGTTCGCGAAATTGTGACTTTAGACCCTACTTGGCCCGTCGCTGAGGCTGCGGCGATGCGAGGTGAACGCATCTTGCTCGTTGGTTCTTACGAAGAAATCGTTGATGCGCTAGGAGACGATGAATTTATCACTAATGACATTGACAGCGACGACGTCATCGTGCCCGGTTTTCTCGAATCGCGCAGTGACCTCCGTGTAGACGGTGCTCTCGGCCAAGTGGTGTGGGCTGTTCACGACGATCGTCGTCGACTCGATCCTCAAAGAGGACATCGCGTGCGTGGGCTCTGTGCTCGAGGATGCACCTCGCCGAACGTCACGATCGTTTCGTTTCGAGAACCAAGGAAATAAGAAGTCACTAAATAGTGATCGACCAAGAAAAGTGGCGCCATGGTTCGCCCTTTTTGGTCCTAGGACTCTGGTCTGTGCAGATATGAAAACTCTTATTATCGGTAGGCTTGACGGGGCAAGGTGCCTTACTCCAAAGGTGCCCCCGTTCGCCAAGAGGCCTAAGTGTCATCACTCAGTGTTACGTCGCTGAACAAGTCCTACGGTCATGTTCACGCAGTAGTTGACGTGAGCTTCGAAGTCGCGCGCGGGGACGTATTCGCGCTGCTCGGTCCTAACGGAGCGGGCAAGACGACCACGATTGAGATACTCGAAGGATTTCTCAAACGCGACAGCGGCGACGTGCGCGTACTCGGGGTCGATCCAGGGGTTCACGCTAATCAACGCTGGCTGCGCTCGCGCGTCGGCGTTGTTCTTCAAGAACTCGCCGTCGAGTCGTTTTTCACCGTTCGCCAAGTCCTCGAACGAAACGCGGGCTTCTACCCCGAACCTCGTGCGGTTGATGAAGTGATCGAACTCGTGGGGCTGCGCGACAAAGCGGACGTCAAAGTGAAGAAGCTCTCCGGTGGGCAGCAACGTCGACTTGATATTGGTCTCGGTATCGTGGGAAACCCATTGTTGCTGTTCCTTGACGAACCGACGACGGGACTCGACCCGGCGGCGCGACGAATGACTTGGGAATTGATTCGCACCCTCTCCCAACAAGGAACGACGGTGATGTTGTCGAGTCACTACATGGACGAAGTCGAGGCACTGGCGTGTCACGTGGTCGTCCTCTCCAAAGGACGCATCGCCGCATCAGGAACGCCGTCCTCGCTTGGTGGACGCGACCTCGGAAAGGTGGCTATTTCGTTCTCTATCCCGCCGGGGATTTCGGTGACGGATCTGCCAGTGGCACCCAGTGGCTGCCAAGGACAACGCATAGAGATATCAACGGACTGTGAGCTCGAAGTGCTTTCGCGTCTCACGAGTTGGGCCCTCGTAAAAGACATCCAGCTCGTGGGTCTGAGCGTGACGCGCCAGACGTTGGAGGATGTGTATTTGGGACTCACGCGCGAGTCGCTCGCGTCCAGTGACGGACCGCGCTCGTGAGCGTCATCACCCCGCCGCGCAAGGACCACACGAGGACAAGTGACCTGCGCCTCGTGCTGCATCAAGTTCGTTACGAGCAAAAGGCGTTCTGGATCAATAAGGTGGGCGCGCTTTTCACCATTGGTTTCTCTGTCCTCTTCTTGGTGATGTTGGGCGCCACGAACGGCAAACAGACGATCTCGTATCTCGGCAACATCACCAACGACGACTACTACGTGCCGGGATTCATTGCCTACGGCATCATGTCCGCGTGTTTCAGCATGCTGACGGTCAATATCGTGGTCCGTCGTGAGACGGGGCTGCTGAAGCGGCTGCGTCTCACCCCGTTGCCAACGTGGGCCCTGCTCGTCTCAATCTTCATAAGTACCGCCATCGTCGCGGTGGCCCAGGTGGTCGTCCTGCTGCTTATCGGTCGATTTGGCTACGCCGTCCCGTTCCCGCGCGAATGGTTGGCGTTCCTGTTCGTGATCGTCGTGGGTATCGCGAGTTTCACCGCCATGGGAATGGCCATAAGTTCGGTCATTCCCAATCAAGAGACCGCGGGACCGGTCACGAGCGTGGCCTTTTTCGTGCTGCTGTTCCTTTCGGGCCTCTGGTTCCCTCTCCAGGCGAGTTCGGGTCTCGCCAAGTTCTCGAATTTCTTCCCGGTGCGACATCTCTTATTGGCCGTTCGTGCGCCCTTTGAACAACAACCCGGCGTGAGCCCGTGGGCGTGGCACGACTTGGGTATCGTCGTGGCGTGGGGCATCGTCGCCGCGGTCGTGGCGATGCGTCGATTCCGCTGGTCGCCGCATCGCAACTAGGCGACGCTCGAAGTTTTAGGGAAAGAGGCCGCGCACCTCGGTCGCCTCGGCGATCCGTTCGACCCCGACCGCAATGGCGGTGTCACGCAGATTCACGCTGAGTTGCTGACTACGGTTCCACACGTGGATGAAGGCATCCTGCATCGTCTTTTCGAGACGTTGCTGGAAGAGTTCCGGTTCCCACATGAAACCTTGGAGGTCCTGGGCCCACTCAAAGTACGACGCCACGACGCCACCGGCGTTCGCCAGTACGTCCGGCACCACGGGAATCCCACGACTCGCAAGAACCGCAGCGCCATCGCCAGTGGTCGGGCCGTTCGCCGCTTCGATCATGACCGAGGCGGTCATGGTTTCAGCGACCCGGTCGGTGATGACCCCACCGAGCGCCGCGGGAATGGCGATGTCACTGGGCAGCGTCCAGAACTTCTCGGGGTCGACGTGCTCGGCGCCGGGATAGCCCAGCACCGTGTGCGCTGCCTCGAAGTGCTTGGCGAGTAATTGCGGGTTGATGCCTTCGGGCACGTAGATCGCGCCGCTCACGTCGGCGACACCGACGACCTTCATGCCGCGATCGCTCATGAGTTTGACCAACGGTGCGCCGACTTTGCCGTAACCCTGGATGATGACGCGCTGTTCGTTCGACGGACGTCCCAGTCGTTGGAGAATCGCCGTGGTGCAAATCGTGACACCGAGCGAGGTCGCGCCCGCGTGACCGAGCGTGCCACCAATGGAGAGAGGTTTTCCCGTCACCGCTCCGGGTGTGTTGTGGCCGTGCATCATGGACACGGTGTCCATGATCCAACTCATCACCTGGGCGTCGGTGTTGATGTCGGGCGCGGGTATGTCGCGATCGGGACCAATCATTGGGGCGATCGAAAAGGCGTAGCGCCGGGTCAGTCGTTCGAGTTCGCCGCGCGAGAGTCTCGTCGGGTCGACGCGCACTCCGCCTTTGGCGCCGCCGTAGGGAATGTTCACGACCGCGCACTTGATTGACATATCGGCCGACAGTGCCGCGATCTCGTCCTTATTTACGCTCTGGTGAAAACGAATGCCGCCCTTGCCCGGTCCGCGTGAGGTGTCGTGCTGGATACGCCATCCAGTGAACATTTCGACGTTGCCCGTGTCCAAGCGCACCGGTACCGCCACCTCGAGTATTCGCTCGGGCGTGATGATTCGCTGAATCATGCCGCTGTCGAGTCCGAGTAGTTTCCCCGCCTCTTCGATGAGCGAACTGACCCGGCGCCAGGGATTGAATTCGTGTGAATCGATGTCGTTGAGTTGTGTGACCACGTTGTCACCCGTCTCTTTCTCGAGATGAAGGCGTTCGTGCCTTCTCTCACCAGCGTAGGACGTCGCATCGCTCGTTGGTCACTCCAACCTTCCGATACTGTCGGGTGGGACGGTCAAGGGGGCAACATGAAAATCTCGACAATCCTGAGCTACTCGGGGGGCTTCAAAGAAGCGGCACGCGACGTAGTCGAAATGGAAAAGGCCGGGCTTGACCTCGTGTGGGTCGCCGAAGCTTACGGATTTGACGGACCCTCACTCATGGGATATCTCGCGGCACTGACCGAACACGTCGAAATCGGTGCGGGGATCCTCCCGATCTACACGCGAACCCCGACGTTGATCGCCATGACTGCGGCAGGTCTTGACGCGCTGTCCGACGGTCGCTTTCACCTCGGACTGGGTGCCTCGGGTCCCCAGGTCATCGAGGGTTTTCACGGCGTGCCCTATACCAATCCGCTCGGCCGCACGCGCGAGATCGTCGAGATCTGTCGTGACGTGTGGAAGCGCGAGGCGCCGCTCGTGCACGAGGGCACGAATTTCACGTTGCCGCTGCCCCCCGAACGAGGCACGGGACTCGGCAAGGCGCTCAAGATCATCGCGCACCCGGTGCGCAACGAGATTCCGATCTGGATCGCCGCACTGGGCGAGAAGAACGTCGAGCTCACCGCCGAGATAGCTGACGGATGGATCCCTATTTTGTTCATTCCCGAGCGCGCCAATGACGTCTGGGGAACGCCGCTCAAGGCGGGTGCGGCGAAGCGAAGTGAACATCTCGCACCGATGATGATCACCGCCGGTGGGCTACTCGCCATTGGTGACGGTCCCGAGGTGACCGCGTTGCGCGAGTTCCAGCGTTCGATGGTCGCGCTCTACGTAGGCGGCATGGGCGCCAAGGGCAAGAACTTCTACAACGAATTGGCAGTTCGTTACGGCTATGAGAAAGAGGCCGAAGTGATCCAAGACCTCTATCTCGCGGGCAAGAAGAAGGAGGCCGAAGCGGCCGTGCCCGACGAGTTCTTGGAACTGACCACCTTGTGTGGACCGAAGAGCTACGTCAAAGACCGTATCGCAGCGTTCCAAGAGGCGGGCGTCACCCATCTCCAAGTTCACCCAATTCCTTTGGGCGGTCAGACGAGCGCGTCGCTCATCGAGGTCGTGAAGGAACTCATTTCCTAGTTCCTACAGCCCTCGTTGTCCCGCGCTCGGGGGAACACCCCGTTCTAACCTGAGATGACCACCACGATCGAGCTCGCTTGGGTTGTCCCGGTCACAGTTTCGCTGAGTGTGAAGTGGACCTCGGCGAGTCCGTGTGCCTTTAAGTACGCTTCGACCGCGTGCGCCCTCGCGAGGGCGAGTTGGCGGTGAGCGGCTGAGGCGGGCAGCGACGACTCACCTTCGAGATTCACCTCGACGTAGTGCCTCGCGGAGATTACTCTGTCGAAGGCCGCGACCTGGTTCCTCAACGTTCTCGACAGCGTCGAGGAATCCGTGGCGAAGGTGTGCACTGACCCGAGGCGCAACAGCACGGAGGGGCTTGCCGCGATCCACTGCGCGTAAAGGGTGAGTGGACCCGTCAGGGTGTACGTGGCTCCACCGTCACCCGCGAGCGTGCCGCCACTGGCCTGCGTAAACCAGCCCTCAAACGTGTGGCCCGCAAAAGTCGGCGCCGCGGGCAACGTCACAGTTGACCCGCTGATGCCCGACACGCTGGCTACCGCCGAACCACCGTCGCTCGCGAAACTTAACGTGACACTCGTCGTAGTCGTAGTCGGGCCAGGCGACGTGGGTGGAATGTACGGCGCCTCGTACTCGAAGGACCCCGCGTCACAATTCGCGCCCGCGCCCGGACGAAGGTCACCGCGTTCGTCAGTCGTCAGCGTGCAGTACGCGCTTGGAACCTCCTGGTAGGCCGAACTCGTCGGATCGATGGCGAAAGTCTCGGGACCGTTAGAGCCGTTGGCGGCGAGCGAGCTAGCCAAATTCAAGTTTGAATTGTCGGTCAGCGAACTTCCGGTGAAATCGCAGGTGTCGTCGGACTCTACGTTGTAGCCCCCATCGGGAGTAAAGGGGAAGCTCCCATAACAATTCTGTGAATCGTCGAGAATTGAATTACTGATGGTGGTGGGCGAGCCCTGATCGGTGATCGCGTCGCCGTAATGATCCCCGAAGTCGCCTTCAAACGTGTCGTTCGTCACGATCGCGGCACTTGCGTAGAAGGTGAAGAACGAATCGCTTGGCCCGATCTGGGCGGCGGTCTCAAGGCTGTCGTTATAGATCCCCGCTCCTCCACTCACCGCCTCATTCTCAGAGAACGTGTCATTGGTGGCAACGAGGTACCCGTCTTCGGGTATATAGATGGCCCCTCCGTTGGTGCCGGCTGCGTCGTTGTCGAAGGTGTCGTTGGTGGCGATGAGGGTGCCGTCGTTGTAGATGGCGCCGCCGTCCTGACCATGATCGTTGAGGAACGTGTCGTTGGTCGCGATCACCGCGCCGTAGTTACGAATACCGCCACCGCCGCTTCCGAAGCCCTGGCCATCTTCAATGGTGAGATTCTGGAAGTTAACTAATCCGAGGTCAACGATAAAATCCGAATCGGAGCTATCGGAGACGTAGCTTGAGTTGACGCCCGCTCCGACGATGTCAATGGTGTCGTTGTTCATAAGATCGATCTCGTCGCTCTCGTTGTACGTACCGGGTGCCACATCAATCGTCACTGACGTTTCGACCATGCTTTCGGCTTTATTGATTGCGCTTTGAATAGTGGGACAGGCTTGCGCTTGATCGGTGCACGCGATGCCGTTGTCGTTGCCGTTGACGTAGAGAGTCCTGGTGATATCCCAAAGTGCATAGAGGGTGATGTTCGCGGTGCCCATGGTGAGCCCCGTCACCGGAAAGGTCGAGTGGGGGACTGCTTCACCCGTGCAAGGATCGTCAGGAGACTCCTGCACGGTGCACCACCCGCCGAAGCCGTAACCCGTCAGCGTTGGGGGAGAACCGAAAAGGACGTTCACGTTCTCGCCAGGTCCGTACGTGTTGGAATCGGTCGGACCGCCACTGCCTCCGTTGGCATCGTAGGTCACGGTGTAGCCCTGCCACTCGTACGCGCCCGCGTCGCAGTACGCCCCGGTCACGCCGGGTTGCGGTTCGCCCCTTTCGTCGAAGCCGTACGTGCAGTCGGGGGCTTCTTCGTACGCAGAACTTGAATGGTCTATCGCCATCGTTTCAGGTCCGCTCGATCCGTTCGTGGCGAGCGCAGCGAGGTTGATCGTGCTGCTGTTCACGACGTCACTCGCGCCAAAACCACAGGAGTGGTCGGATTCCACGTTGTAGCCGCCGTCGATGAAGGTCCCGTCGCAGGACTTATCCTGATCGAGAATGGAGTTGGTGACGGTGAAAGTTCCCCCGTTTTCAATACCCGCACCGTATTCGTTGCCGCTACTGGTGACCGTATTGGACGCGAGTGTCACGTTAAGCGCGCTCGCCGTTGAAGCAGTGTTGTCAATCGCTCCGCCAATGGCGTCTGCGCTTCCCCCTGCGGTCGCGCTGTCCTGGTTGAAAGTATCGTCAGTGAGCGTCGCCGTCGTGGTGTGCTGTGCTCCATCATAAAAACCACCACCAAAGGCGGAGCCACCTTGACCCATCGACATGCCGGCACCACCCTCACCGCCCGTCGCTTCGTCACTATAGAAAGTGTCCTTCGTAAGGTCGACCGTCGCGTTACCAGCGACGCTGCTGGGGATGAAGAGCGCGCCGCCGTAGGCGCTGCCGCCCGTACCGCCGGTACCGTTTATTGTGGCCTGGCGACCGCCACCACCATTGGCTGAGTCAGCAGAGAACGTCGACAAAGAAAAACTCGTTCTGCTTGCGCTACTGTAAACGGCACCTCCCCAACTTTCGCCACCTGCGAAACCGTTGACGAGAACGCCGCCCGGACCGCCGTGGGCGCCGTCCTGGCTGAACGTGTCGAATTCGCCATAGAGGGTGCCTCCCGCGACGTCAACGGCACCACCTTCGGCGAAACCGCCGGCGTAGGGACCGTTACCGCCGCCTCCCCAGGCCGTGTTGTTGCTAAAGGTATCGCCGCTGATCAAGAGTTCGCCGCTGGCGTCGTAGATCGCCCCGCCGTAGGCGTTTCCTCCTGGGCTAGATCCCGTCGCCGCACCATAGACAGCGTTGTTCGAAAGAATTGAGTCATCGACGGTGAGGTCCCCGCTCGCGTTGTCGATACCTCCCCCGTAGCCGTCGCCATCGGGATTAAGCGTCGAGTCAGCGCCGGTCGTGACGCCGTTTTCTATCGTCAGGTAGTTAATAATGACGGGACCCCCCGCACCAATGGTGAAGACGGAGCCGCTGGAATTGCCGTCCACGGTGGTCGTGGCCGCGGCCACGCCATGGATTGTGAGGGTGGCACTCGAAGGGACGTTGATCGTGTCGTTCTCTTTGTATGTGCCCGCGGCAACGTCGATCGTGATGACGCTGTTCGCGTACGTCTCGGCGACGTTGATTGCGGCTTGGATGGTTTGACATGCGTCCGTCGAACTGTCGAGACACGACGACCCCGAGGCGCTCGAGTTGACGTACAACGTCACCGGCGACGTTGCCGAGGCGTTTGTTGTCATCAATACGGCGAACGAACTAACCAGAACAGTGGTGGCCGCCACTTTGGCCCACGTGCCGACTCGCACGCTCCGACGAGACAACATACTGCTCCCTTGCTCCCGCATCCTCAAATCGCACCGATGCCCGCACGAAACGAAGGCAACGGACCTTGTTCAAAGGACGACTTTGATTTTTTGAGATTACTTGAGTTCGGCCCGAAGAAATAGCCCTAATTTCCAGACATTGAGAGTGCGCTCTGACGCGATCGAATCCATTCGAGACTGGTCGTAAGTTCTGACGAATTGGCCTGTTCTCCCAGTTTTGTGGACCTCGTTACGAGCGAGTCGCGTCGCGTCCGCCCGATTCCAACCACGCTTCGTACATCGACGCGTAGGCGCCGCCTCGACCCAAAAGATCGTGCGGTGTACCGACTTCGACGATGCCGCCTTCGTCGATGACCACGATGCGGTCCGCGCGCTGTGCGGTGGTGAGTCGGTGCGCAATAAGTATGGCGGAGCGACCTTCGAGGAGACGATCGAGCGCTTTTTCAATGACCGTTTCGCTTTGCAGGTCGAGTGACGACGTCGCTTCGTCGAGGATTAACACGCGAGGGCGCGCGAGAAAAGCGCGTGCCAGCGCCAGGAGTTGACGTTCTCCTGCGGACAATGTTTGGCCTCGCTCGTGAATAATCGTGTCGAGTCCGTCGGGGAGTCGTTCAATGAGTTCGTGTAGACCAACGACGTCGATGGCCTCTTCGATTTCAAGATCCGTGATGTTCGTGCGACCAAAACTCAGGTTGGTTCGTATTGAACCCGCGAACAGGAACGCTTCCTGGGGCACGACGCCTAACTGGGAACGCAATGAATGCAGGCTCACCGTGCGAATGTCGATGCCGTCGAGCAGAATTCGACCCGACGTGGGGTCATAGAAGCGATTCGCCAGTTTGGCCATGGTCGACTTGCCCGCGCCAGTGGGCCCAACGAAGGCGACCGATTCGCCTGGCGCGATCTCGAGATTCACGTCGTGCAGGACGAGATTGTCCGGCCCGTAACCGAAGCTCACGTGATCGAACGTGATACGACCTGCGATGGTCGGCAACTCGATCGCGTCGGGCATTTCGTCAATCGTGGGCGGCGTCTCCAGAAGTTCTCGCAGGCGAATGACCGAAGAACGACCCTGCTGGAGTGAGTTGTATTGCTGAACGAGTAATTGAATCGGCTGGAAGAAGCGATTGAGGTACAAGAAGAACGCGACCAATGCGCCGAGGCTGAGTTTGTGCTCGATCACCATGTGACCACCGATGCCGAGCAGTAACGCTGAACCGAAGATGCCGATCATGTTGGTCGAGGGTCCGTAGATCGCGTTCACTCGTCCGGTGTAGATGTTGGCGTCGCGGTAGGCGCCGACGACGTGGCGATGGTTTCGGATGTTTCGCTGTTGACGGTTGTTCGCGGTCACCACGCGGATGCCGTAGAGCGACTCGGAAAGGTCTGCGAGCACGTTCGCGATCCGGTCGCGCGCGAGCAGGTATCCCTTCTCCGACGCGTGATGGAACCACAATGTGAACACGAACATGAGCGGCACCACGAGCAGCACGGTCCACAGGGCGAGTGTCACGTTGATCGCGAACAAGATGGCCGTGATCACAATCATGGTGAGACCCTGGGACGCGAACGAGCTGATGCCGTCTTGGACGAGCTGTTGGAGGTTCTCGACGTCGCTCGTCATTCGGCTCATGAGCACGCCGGCCTTCTCCTCGGTGAAGAAGTCCATGCTCAATCGTTGAAAATGAATGAAGACGCGGATACGTAGGTCGTGCATGACGCGCGCCGCAAGCTTTCCCGTGACATCGACTTGGACACGTTGGAGCAGCGCGTTGGCGACCGCAAGCACCATGTAGAGCCCACCACAGACGAACACGACCTCGAGGGACCGGTGCCCCGGTAGCAAACCGTGGTTGATGGCAAGTTCTGTAAGTAAGGGGCCACCCTGAAGCAGCAAGCTCGTCAGAATAACCAGCAACGACCCTCCGGCGACCCAACCTGGGTAGACGCGCAACATACGAGGCAACGTGAGCGGAAGTCGCTCCTTGGCACTGGGGCGCTGCGAGAAACTCAGTGCGGAAGGTTCGCGCGGCGGTTCGGTCGCGAGGACCTTGTTGGCTTCGGATTGGAGTTCGCTCGGGATGCCCCCAAAGGGCAGCCCGGTTTGCTGCGAGGCGCCGAACATTCCGCCGCCACCGCCCCCGAAGCCACCGCCCCACGCCATCAGTCGAGACCCTTCGTGGTCTGGGCGAGCACTTCGGAGTAGAGAGGCGACGTCGCGAGAAGATGCTCGTGCGTGCCGCTCGCGATGACGCGTCCCTCGTCCATCAAGAGGACCCGACTCGCGAGGGCGATGGTCGAGACGCGGTGCGCGATGACGATTGTCGTGCGCTGGGTCATCAGTTCACGCAACGCTGCGTAGATGCCGGCCTCTACGTGCACGTCAATGGCACTCGTGGCGTCGTCGAGAATGAGGACCGGGGGGTTAACGAGCAAGGTGCGCGCGATGGCGATTCGCTGACGCTGACCACCCGAGAGTGTGTACCCGCGTTCGCCAATGACGGTGTCGTAGCCCTCGGGTAGGTGTTCGATGAATTCGTGCGCGTTCGCGGCACGCGCTGCTGCCTCTATTTCTTCGTATGAGGCGTCGGGTCGACCGTACGCGATGTTCTCGCTGATCGAGATCGAAAAGAGGAATGGCTCGTCAGTCACCACCCCGACGTTCGCGCGAAGAGACGCGAGCGTCAGGTCGCGAACGTCGTGACCATCGACCTTCACTGACCCGTCGGCGACGTCGTAGAACCGCGTCACCAATCGAGCGACCGTTGACTTGCCCGATCCCGTGCGTCCCACGATCGCGACCGTCTCGCCGGCAGCGATGTGCGCGTCAAAGTCGTGGAGAATCTCGGCGCCGTTGGCGTAGATAAAACGAACGTGGTCGAAATCGAGCGTTCCCTTCACGTCGACCAGGTCGTACGCGCCGGGTCGCTCGACGATGTCGGGGCTCTCGTCAAGTACTTCGAAGATCCGCTCGGCACTCGCTTTGGCGCGTTGACCCATCATGACGAGTTGGCCCAACATCATGAACGGCGCCTGGAGCATCAAGAGATAGGCGTTAAAGGCGAGAATCGCCCCAATGCTGAGGTGTCCGAAGTAGGCCATCCACCCACCGAAGATGAGCACGAGCGCGAGTCCGACCTGGGGGAGGTTCTGTACCCAGGGCGACCACTTACCGCGGAACTGCGCGTCTTTGACGTAGGCCCACGCCACACGCTCCGCGGCGTCAGCGAGGCGGTTCACCTCAGCCTCCTCCTGGGCGAAGGACTTGACGACGCGAACGCCATTGACGTTCTCGTCCACGATCGTCGCGACGTCGGCGAGTCGCGACTGCGTGATCCAAGAGATCGGAAAGAGAACGCGACGCATGCGGATACCAATGAAGTACATCGCCGGCATGATCGTCATGGCGATCAGTGCCAGTTGCCAGTTGATCGACAGCATGAAGACGAACGCAATCACGCCAATGGAGGACTGCACGATGATGAGCGGGGCGAACGTGGAGTACATCTGGACGCTTCGTATGTCACTGTTGGCGCGGCTAATGAGCTGCCCCGATTGCACGCGGTCGTAGAAACCGAACGAGAGCCACGTGAGGTGCTCGTAGATGAGCGAGCGAAGATCCGCTTCCACGTTGTACGCGGTGTAGTACACGTACTGGCGCGAGACGATGCCGGTGATCCCGGCAAACAGGCCCACGAAGAGAATCTGGACTACTTCGTGGTTGAGACCCGTCGAGTGGTGCTGAATGGTCGTTATGGCGTGGTTCAACATGTTCGGTACGAGGGTCTGAAAGACCAGACTCACGAACGAAAGAACGATCGACGTGATGAAAGTGGCGCGGTGCGATGCGATGATCGGCAGAATCCTTCGCCACCAGGCAAGGCTCTTATCGCGTGATATCCGCGCTTTTGGACCGGGGTATTTTGAGCGGACACCGCCCAGAGGATTGGCCTTTACCGGTTCCAGGCCGCGCGAAGTCNNGCGCGCGAGAGGGTTTTTGCCATGCGTCAATCGTACCGGTCACCCTCTCTTTTCCTTCCCGTCACGTTGTGGCACGCTTAACGAAACGAGACGACCTAATGTGACGTCGTGCCCGCACCGTTCATCGTCAAACATCCCGTCGTCGCGGACAAGGTTCGCCAGATTCGCGACGCGTCCACTTCGAACGCTGACTTTCTGCGGCTCTCGGGCGAGATCTCACGTTTTCTGGCGTACGAGGCGTTTCGCTCGATCCCCACGCACGTCACCACCGTGGACACACCGGTGATCAAGGGCGCAACCGCGGAGCGGATCGATATCCAGTTCGTGATCGTGCCCATACTTCGCGCCGGGCTCGGCATGACCCCCGCCGTCCAAGAGGTGCTACCGCGACATCGTGTGTGCCTCGTGGGACTTCGTCGCAACGAGACGACGTTGCTGCCCGACGTCTATCTCGATGGCCTCCCCGAGGATCTCGAGGGTGCTCCCGTGGTCTTGTGTGACCCCATGCTCGCGACGGGCGGATCGCTCGTCACGGTCCTTGACATGCTGACCGCAAGGGGTGCGGGTACGGTCACCGTGTTGTGTCTGATCGTCGCCCAAACGGGGGTTGACTTCGTCGCGGCCCATCATCCTGATGTACAGATCGTCGCCGCCGCCCTCGACGAGAAGTTGAACGACGTTGGCTACATCGTTCCCGGACTCGGCGACGCGGGCGACCGGTTGTTCGGTCCGCCCGTTCACTGACCTTCTATTAGAGCCCGATATCCTCGTGCCAGAGTTCGGGACGTTCTTCGATGAACGTACCCAAGAGTTCGATACAGGCGGGGTCGTCGAGTACGAGAACCTCGACACCTAATTCTTCGAGCCAGTCGTGACCTCCGTAGAAGTTCGTCGCTTCACCGATCACGACGGCGCCAATGTTGAACTGTCGCACGAGACCCGAGCAATACCAACACGGCGAGAGCGTCGTGACCATGACCGTGTCGGGGTAGTCGCGGCGTCGTCCGCTTCGTCGAAAGGCGTCGGTCTCGGCGTGCACGGACGCGTCGTCTTCTTGCACGCGACGATTGTGACCGGACCCGAGGAGTTCGCCGTCGCGAGAAAACAAAGCGGCGCCTATCGGTATGCCGCCTTCGCGCGCGCCCTCGATCGCTTCGACGTACGCGCTCTCAAGCATGCGGCGCGCGAGTTCAAGGTCGAGCGGTGGATGGTGCGATGCCACCAACTAAGTATGCTCCAACTTCGTGAGAGAGCGCACGTATTCAGCGGAGATTGGCACCCAACGCGTTGATCTGCCGATTGTGTCATTGAACGATGAACTCGCCCTTGCGCTACTCATCACTGTGGACATGGGCATTGGTTTCATGAGTCAAGCGGGTCGCGAGCTCGCGGACATCATTCGACCCTACGACGTCGACGTCGTGGCGACCGTCGCAACGATGGGCATACCGTTGGTTGTTGAAGTGACGCGCGCCCTGGGACTCGACCAGTACGTCATGTTGCACAAGACACCCAAGATCCACCTGGCGGACGCCATCAGCGAGACGGTGCGTTCGATAACGACGTCGGGCGAACAGCGTCTTTTCTTCGATCGCGCGCGCATCGCCGACGTCGAGGGAAAACGCGTCGCGCTCGTCGACGACGTGATTTCGACCGGCGCCTCAACGGGCTCCGCGCTGCGGTTGTTACGTGGCGTCGAGGCGGACATCGTGGTCATTGGCACCTTGGTCACCGAGGCGTCCAAGTGGCGCGACGCGCTAGGTGACGACGCCCTCAAGGTTCGCGCCTTGGGATCGATCCCGGTGTTTCGGCCTGACGGTTCCGGTGGGCTCGTCGAAGACTGGCTGGGCTGAAGCCCGATCGTCTCGAATGGGACCGGGCGACTAGCTAAAGAATGGGCTCGAGCTCCTTCTGTCTGGCCACTTGTCGCTTCACATTGCCGGTGAGCGATTCGAGGATGAAGTAGATCAGACCCGCGATGATGATTCCCGTGGGCACGGAAAAGTCTGCGCCACCGTACCACCCGGCGGTGCAGACACCGTGGACCAGGCTTGCCGCGCACGATGACCCGTAGTGATTGGAAATCGGCGTCATCCAGTGGAAGGGAAAGTTAACGGGCGGGTTGGCTTTGGAGAAAGCAAGTGTCGCGCAGACCATGCCCACGAAGAAAGCGATGATCGCGCTCCAATTGATGCCCGTGACGCCCGAGTAGTAAAGACCGCCCTTGTCGGTTCGTTGCAACTCGGCCGCGTTGTAGCGGTAACGTCGCATGATCCAGTCCACCAGGTACACGCCGAGCCACGGCGCGATCCACAAGATGATGACGCCGACGAATTCGGTCAGGTACTCCTTGAACGTCGACTGGAATACTGCGTAGAGGGTGAGTCCGCACGCGATGATGCTGTCCAGTACGACCGCTTGGTAGCGCTTGAGGCGAAGGCCCATTGCTTGGAGGGACACGCCTGAGGAGTAGAGGTCGAGCGAGTTGATACCAAAGAGCTGCACGATTGAAAAGAGGAGGAAGAGGACGACGATCCAGTTTGGGATGAAGTGCTGGCCGCGAAAGGCCTCGAAGAGATTTGCTCCCGCGATTTTCGACTGCGACAAGAACGTATAGGAAAGTGCGCCAAGAATCATCATGACGATCTCGGGGATAGCGGTACCAAGGAAAATCCAACCGACGATCGCGCCTTTCTTTGCGTCGCGCGGCACGTAGCGCGTGTAGTCGTTGCCACACTCCGTCCAGCCGAGACCAGAGAGCGCGAACACGAACGCGAGACCGGCCGAGTAGAGCTCCCATCCACTGCCAAACGACTTGATGTTGGTCGCACCGTGCTGGAAGTCGTAAATAGCGAGCACCAAAAAGATGATGCCGAAAGGAATGATGAGTGAGCGTAGAACTTTCACCATGGTCGCATGTCCCAAGTAGGGCATGACGGCCTGGATAGCAGCCGCGATGACGATGAAGATCACTTTCAAGGGACTCGACACGTGTACGCCAGCGAGTTGGAACAGAACAATGGCGGCACCAACAATCAAGATGAGGCCCTCGGTCTCAAAACCCAACTGTGTGACCCAGTTAAAGAAACTCACCAAACGTGATCCTCTGGTACCAAACGCCGCTCGACTAATTGCGAATGCCGCCGTACCAGTTTCTGGACCTTGCAATGAGGCAACACCCAAAAGAAAGAAGGAAATATTCCCAATGATGATGAGGCTCAGGGCTGTCCAAAAACTGAAGCCAAATCCCATGAGCAGCGCCCCGTAAACGAAGTACTCGACGTTGATTGCCGAGCCCGTCCACAAGGCGCCAATATTGCGTGGCGTGGCCCAGCGTTCTGATTCGGGAACGAAGTCAATTCCTCGCCGTTCTATATGAAACGGNNATCCGCGCTTGGATCCATAGTTAATGACACTCAAGTCCTCCCTTTTTGTCATCACGCCCGAGCCCGTAGGGTCCTTGCGATGGTCGTCAGTATTGCGCAACAGTGCTTAGGGGCGGTGAATTTGCGACAACTATTAACAATTCGGGCCGTTATTGCTCGGCCTAATCGTTGATACCACTCGCACGGTGAAATCGGAACAGATCTCTCCACATCTGGGCCAAAACCGAAACTTTGAATTTCTTCGATTTTCCAATAGTTTGACTTGCGCCGGTCGCCAGAGTTGCTAAGTTCACGTGAGATGTAAATGGGGTGAGGGGGCACAAGGCCTTCTCTCCTAGGGGAAAATTGGGGGACGTATGTCAAGCAAGCTCGATCGTCGATCGTTCTTAACTCACTCTGCGGCAACGGTTGGTGGAATTGCTCTCGCCGGAACCGTTGTTGATGACCTATTGGCACCAGCCGCTGGTGCGGCAGTAGGCATCGGAACGGGCGCACCAAAGCTCGGCGGCACAATAAAGATCGGTGTCCTTTCGGAGCAGCCCGACCCTCAGACTTTCAGTGGTGCACAAGGAAAGCTGGACGCTGCTGGGTTCACTGTTGCCAACGTGGTCTATGACTCACTGTTTGTTACGTCCGCTAACGGTAAGGCTTGGTTGCCGTACCTCGCACTTTCGGCCACACCGAGTGCCAATTACACCGAGTGGACCGTTGCCCTTCGACAGGGAATTACGTTCCACGACGGCACTCCGTTCAACGCCGCCGCCGTTGTCGCTAACTTCGCCGCTGCGTTTGCCAATGCCACTGTTGGTCTTGCTATTAAACCCTTAATTAAGTCGGTGACCCAACCGAACCCAGCGGACAACTACACGGTGCTCTTTACAATGGTTCTGCCGTTTGCGACCTTCCCGACCAACTTGGCCGAGTCGCAGATTGCCTATATCGCTGCACCTGCGGCACTCGCGACTCCGTCGTACCCCGTTGGTACCGGACCCTTCAAGTTCCAGAGTTGGGTGCTCAACCAGCAGAGTACATGGACGA
>PKZI01000252.1 GCA_003133005.1 Acidimicrobiaceae bacterium
CAGAATGAGTGCCAGAGCTTGGTGCAACGGCTGGGGAACGCGCCCGGCAATAATGCCCCAGACCCACATGATCACGAGCAAAGGAAATGAACCAAACGAGAGTATTCCGCTTACGATGCCCGCGGGATAGGCCAAGACAATGCGAAAGAACACCGCGGCCCGGTTGAGCGACACGTGTTCGATGGCGAGCGAGAGTTGATCGTTAGGACCTTCGCGCAACACGAGGCCCGGCCAACGTGGCAACGCTAAAAACGTGTACGCGCTGATGGTGTAGTACATCCGAATGTATCCCGTCACGAAACGTTGCATTCCGTTCGGCACCCGACCCGTAAAGAGGGCCGCGAACCACGCCGCGATGACCACGAAGAAAGTTGCGATACCGACGAAGAACGAGGCGACGTACAGCGGCAACGCGAGAAGCAGTCGAAAGAAGATCGAGAGCCGCGATTGACGTGAGGGATCGAGCGAGAGACCGACGAGTACACGCGCCTCGCCGCTCATCTCCGTGGAGGTCAGGGGCGGCATCGGCATCCCCATCGCCGAATTCGTCGTCACCGAGGGCGTGCCGCACACTGGACAGAACTTTTGACCCTGCACTTCTTGAGTTCCGCACTTCACGCAGTAGGACATCGGGTCTCCCAGGATTGGTCAGTTCAGCGCTGACGATAGGTTTCGCGACGTCGCTAGCGATGTCGCGAAAATCAGCATCGACGGAGTGTAACTCAAGGTCTTTCTTGTTACGTAACTTTCGAGTTCGCCATTGACGGAATGCGTACGAACGTCATCACACGTGGCTACGCGAGAATGAACATGCCGCCAGCGTCGACGCGAAGTGAAGATAATTGGTGCATTCACCAAAGGCGATGTGGGTGGTGCCATATAAGACGGAGAGCGTCGTCGGAATACTCCCGGCGGATTGTGTCGCGCTCCCCTCGTCTTTCGCGACCGTCGTCGTCAACGTCAAGACGCCACTCGAGCCGCCCGTTCTGGTCGGTACGTAAAACCCGGCGAACGTGAAAACAACGGACGTTTGACCGTCCTGATAGAAGAAATTCATCGAACCGCGGACGTTGTTATCTTCTGTGCTCGATATTGCGACAAAATAATGAGGCACATCGTCACGTCCGTCAACGTAAATACCTGAAGGCGCCAAACGCGACCGGTTCGCAAGCGGACTCGAATCGGACGTGAGCGCCACAATCGAGAGCACCAGAGCGGCGATTGCGACGAGAGCCGTCGCGACTTGTCCGAGTGTCTTGGCACGCATCGAGTCAAGACCTCGCTCTTGTTCGCGATATCTTCTTCGCGGACGTAAGTAGTTGGTCTCTCTCACCGTACGTCTCACACGAGACCGCTGTCTTCGCCCGAGTCTGCACCTTCTACTTCTACTCGATGAAGTCATTGAGACGAGGCGCCTCAGTGCGTATCAAATGAGAACCGCCAAACCCCCGAGCAACTTGTGATGGGACTTTATTTGTTCGAGGTGATATTGAGCGGCGGTACCGTTGTCGACGGAACGGTGATCTGTGTGCCCCCGGGTCCCGAAGTGGACGCACCCGCAGTCGACACCGGATTCCCGATTCCTTGCGTCAAATGCAGAAGTACTTCGAGCGTCCCGTTGTTCGCGGTCGTGACGAAGCCTCCCTCGCTCGGATTCGCGATATCCCACGTGCTGAACTTGATGGGAATTTCAGCGAGAATGTCGAGGTCACTTGAGGTCCTTTCAAAGGCAATCGCGAACGAAATTGATTTCGCAACGCCGTGCATGGAGAGACTCCCCGTCGCTTTGTAATCGACAATTACGCCCACTTGTGGAATAGGAGCCAAATCGATTGGTGAGGTGAGTGTGAGCGTCGCGGTGGGATACTTTGCCACGTCCATGATGCGTCCATCGAATTGCGCGTTCCGCTGAGATTGGTCACTTTTCACCGTCGCCATATCGACACTGAATTTTCCGCTCGTCACCATCGATCCTTTGACATCCGCTGATCCCCACACTTTTGTCGTGCGACCTACGGCGGTCGTACTTTGACCCACGAGGACTTCACTCACCCGGTAACCAACGACGGATCCGCTTGTCACGTTCCACGTCCCGCTGAGTGCGTGCGAAGAAGTTGACGCCGACGAGCCAGTCGTACCGTTCGTCGTCTTTGCGGCGATCGACGTCGAGGTAGTCGCAGTCGGCAGGCTCAGTTTCGCGGGAGGCGGACCCTCGATGAAATGAATGAAGACGAAGGGACCCGCGACGGCCAAGATTACGACCACGACTGCGGCAATCAGCCCACGCCGAACCCAGCGTCGCCGCGTCGAAGAAGGTTGTGCCACGCGTCAACTCCAGAGATTTTGATTACGGCTCACGCTAGCAACGCGGTATTAAGAACAAGGTAAGTATTGGCGCGCGACGCCGCGTTCTCGTCTCTCGCACGAAGTCTGGTCGACGCCGCCTACGCAATCTCTCGTTGGCGTCGCCGGCGCGCCACTTGAAAGATAAGTCGCCAACCCAAGAGAAAGAGACCAAGGAAGGCCAACGCCACGATGATGAAGGCAACGGCAGTGCCTTGACCCGAAATGACGCGCAGGACCATTCCCAGTGCGACGGTGATCACCACAATGAGTGTTCCGTCACTGAGGGCCAGACCGGCTCTCCCACGCAGCGCCACGGCCAACCAACCAGCTCCGACGCCCACCGCGAAGGGCCAAAGGGTCGAAAACAGACCGCCGACGGAAAACGTGTGATGGTGAGCGGAACGCCCAATACTCACGAACAACAGCACGAAGAGAAAATCCAGCACGAGGGGGAACCTCTTCACGATGTGAACCTTCGACGCATCG
This sequence comes from Acidimicrobiaceae bacterium, assembly GCA_003133005.1. Classification (GTDB taxonomy): domain Bacteria; phylum Actinomycetota; class Acidimicrobiia; order Acidimicrobiales; family RAAP-2; genus RAAP-2. Next base: position 2,833 of record PKZI01000252.1, read on the forward strand.
ATTTTCCAACCTGGCTCTCTTACGCGGTGAACTCATCCTCGCGTGGTGATGAGTGATTACCTGATACTAGTAACCGATAGATTGGGGTCAGGACGTCTGGACCATGCTTCCTTCGCTCCTGGTTGTCACCAGGACAGTTCGAAGAAGGCACAGTTGCATCGAGATGTCACCGACCAAGGCGCCCCTACGTGGTTCGTAGGGCAGTGCGATATCTCCGCGGGTTTTATGGTCTGCGCAGGCGGCTACCGAGACACCAATACGACGCGTCGAACTCTCAGTCGAAGCACCAAACGCTTCCACTCCCTCACGGCGCCGTGCTCAACGTCGCCGATTGAAAACGCAATGAGCACTGAGGAGGTTTGAGCATGTTTATAAAAGCGGGCACCGTCATTTTCATACTTGTCGTCGTCATTATTTTTTTGATTGTGCGTTGAGAATTTGAACGAAGTCGCACCATTGACGCCACGGTAGACGCGCCACGAAGGATCGAAGTCTCACAATGAAGTACGAGGGAAATTTCTCTCAATCAACGAAAGGCAACAAAGCGATGACAAGAAAAGATAAGGCAAAGAATGCAGCGCAGATTGTGCGCGGAAAAATGAAGAGGAACGCTGGTGACGCCGCGGGAGATCGAGGCCTTTCAGCCGAAGGTCGCGCCGACGAAGCAATGGGGCACCTAAAGCAAGCAGCGGAGCACGTCAAAGACGTCTTTAAAAAGTAGTTAAAGAGGTTCATTGGTGAGAGGGTGGCGTCGCGTTGATGTCACCTTCTCATCGGTTCCGTCCCGTAGATGGCTCCTTTCCTCAACGCGCACCAAAGCAAGATTCTCAAGCGATTCTCAGTTCGCACGATCGAAAAGAAGGATATGTTTTGGTTGCTTAAAAGACTCCTCGGGATTTTCGCATCCATCACAGATCCACCAACCGCTTTTGAAGGTCCCTCGGCCGGTGCAAGTGCAAGTGCGAAACCCAAGACTTTAAGGGTCTGAACAGACGAGGAAGGCTCCGGACAGGAAGAATTCACTTCACGCCATGTCGCCACAATCCCACCCAACTCGCAAAGTCACTCCTCGGAGCCAACGAAGATTCAAACCCAGATGGATGCAGTACGTTCGCGCTGCTGGTCCGGGGCTCGTCACGGGCGCCTCCGATGATGATCCCTCCGGCATCGCCACTTACGCCCAAGTCGGGGCGAAATATGGAACCTCGTTTCTCTGGGCCGCGATAGTGACGCTCCCGCTCATGATGGGCGTGCAGGAAATCTGCGATCGCACCGCGCTCGCAACGGGGATCGGATTGGGCGAACTCGCCACCAAACAGTTTCGCCGAACGGGACGGGCGATAATTTTCGTCCTGATTCTCGTCTTAATCGTCGCCAACACTTTAAACATCGCGGCGGATTTGGTGGCGATTGGCTCAGGCATGACGTTGCTCAAGGCCGGACCAACCTGGCTATGGGCACTTATCGCAGGAACCGTCGTGAGTTTCCTGTTGGTCAAGGGTACTTTTGCGCGCATCAACCTCGTGTTCAAGATATTGGCCGCCGCGCTCTTGGTCTATGTCGTCGTCGCAATCGTGGTCACCCACCATTGGGGTGTCGTCTTGGAGGACACGGTCGTCCCGCACATCGAGTTCAACCGCACCTACATTGCTTTCTTCGTTGCGGTGCTCGGCACCACGATCTCGCCCTATCTATTTTTTTGGCAGAGCGCCGACCGACTCGAGGAGATGCGCCTCGAACCAGAGGGGGGACTTTCTGCAGAGCCTCTTGGGATGCGTAGCGCTTCGAGCGCGGCAAAAAAACAGAGGTTAAGCCGTGTCGACGTTTTTTCCGGAATGGCGTTCTCAAACATCGTTATGTTCGCGATCATCGTCGCGACCGCGGAAACACTTCACGCCCATCACGTCATCAACATCCAAAGTGCCGCGCAGGCGGCGAGTTCGCTCAAGCCCATCGCGGGACAGTTCGCCAGTGAGATCTTCGCTCTCGGATTCATCGGAAGCGGTCTACTCGCAGTGCCCATCCTCGCGGGCTCTGGATCGGTCGCACTGTCGGGCCTGCTTGGAAAGGACTGGGGGTTTTCGCGTTCTATAAAGGCGGCACCCCTCTTCTACGGCCTCGTTGGCGTGGGCACGCTTGGTGGCACGGCACTGAGTCTCTTGAACGTCAATCCCATAAAGCTCTTGGTTTTCGTCGCCGTCATCAATGGCGTAATCGCGGCACCACTTCTTGCGGTCGTCATGGTCGTCTCGAACAACCGGCGTCTCATGGGCAAGTACGTCAATGGCCACGCCGCGAACATCCTCGGAGGAGCCGCTTTCGTCTTGATGGCAGCGGCGTCGGTTGCGCTCTTTGCCACTGGGGGAATTTCACTCTAAATCCCGTGCTTGACGCGAAACCTGTCCTTAGGAGATGCGTTATTTTCTCGCTCGAACGATCAAAGTACTCACTACCAATGCCAGATTGGCGACGATGTTTATAACAACAGCGGCGGCGAGGGGATACAGGAGCGACCGTGAAATCAAAAAATACGCCGCAAGGATGACCAGCGTCGACGATGCGGTGACGATCGTCGTGATTCGAAGCATGCGCCACGTCGGGTCTGACCAGTATCGCGCAAGTCGCATCCCGGCTCCTTTGACAACCTCTTTGTTTTCAGCGTCTCGTTCAACATAACTCGCCTCATCGGCGAACCCGTAGAGAACGAGTACCCAACTCTCAACAGTTGCGCCACATCGTCTTCGATGAATCCAATGTTGGGCGAAAATCGGACCTTCACAAGCGAAACGTGCCAACAGTGTTTCGCGACACGATTGTCTTCCGTCAACCAAAATCGTTCGGCGCAGAAACGCCGTTCCACACGTAGCCATTCCAATGCTCTATAAGTGAAAGCGCTTCGCTACTTCCATTGGAATACCATCCAACGGCGTAACAGTCCGACGCGTTCACGCACGTGACGCCGTTCAGAGGAACACCTCCGGGCGCTTGCGAAACTGGCGGCCTTAGAGTGCTCCAAGTTCTACCGTTCCATTGGTCAAGGATGGAGTGGCCACTGCTGTCTTGGTTCTCAACACCCACGGCGAAACACAACCGCGCGTCAACGCACGCAATGCTGGTCAACACGTCGTTTGGAAAGGGCGAAGTTGGGTTCGCAACTTTGTGCCACGTTGTTCCGTTCCATCTCTCGATCAGTGGTCGGTATCCGTGACCTGAATGCGCTACCGGTGCCAGATCTCCTACCGCAAAGCACAACTGAGCGACGGGACAAGAAACGGCGAAGAACGCATCGGCCGATGCTCCGGGGTCTGGAGAGCGGACGAGGGACCATTGACCACCAATGTTGTGTTCGACCTCGGTTCGCTGGTCGTTGTTCAACTCCTCAAATGAGCCCACTGCGAGGCATCTTGAGGAATTTACGCAACTAAGACCGTGAAGGTCGTTGAACATCACGTTGCCGCTCGCTTCATTCGCGGAGGGAATGACGGACCATCGCAGCCCATTCCATTGCTCGACAAGGGTTTGGGGGACGTTCATCGCCTTCTCGTCATAGCCCACGGCGACACACCGAGTGGGGCTGAAACATTGCACTCCCTCGAGCTTCGCGAAAACCCTTGGCTGACGATCGATCATCGTCCAGGTCGAACCGTTCCATTCTTCGATGACGTTGGTGAATCCGACTTCGAACTCGCTATCCCAACCGACCGCCATGCAGAAACTTGAACTCGTGCAACTGACACTCGCGAGCTTGTCCTTTCCGTACTTCGTGTTGGCGGATTTCGTGACGCCCCATGAGTGGCCGTCCCATCGCTCGATAAGAGTCTTTTCCGCGTACGACCTATTGCGGTAGTACCCAACGGCGACGCAGAATGAACGACTCGAACAGGAGACGGAATTTAGGTAGTTCGCATTACAAGTACTGGAGCTGCAGATCGCTGATGAGACGTCCGGCCCCACCTGTCCGCTTGCGGATTTCGTCAGTTCCACTGCCACAAAGGCCACCGTCGCTGCAACCACGATGGCGATGACCCCGATGAGAACGGCCCGACGCCTTGATGACGTGATCATGCGTGGACGCGGGTGCGGCTTCGAAGAATCGGTATCCCCCTGTTCACTGGTGACACCAGTCGTTCTCTCTTCGCCCCGCCAAAAAAGCATCTCGCGAAAGTGACGGATCGGAACGCGGAGAAAAATCGCTAACTTCAACCATCGAGTCTCTTTCTCGACGAAGCACAGATTTGGAGTGCCATCGCCTGCGCTATTCGGCAATTTTATCCTTCGTGCGGTTCGTGCGAGTACCGCGGACGAAGTCGAAAAGGACATAAAGTCACGTCGTGACTCCCTCTTCACCCTTGGATCGTCGAGAATTCCTGCGGCGTGGTCTCGGGGCGAGTGCCCTCTTTACCGGCATTATTGCGGCCGGTTTCACTTTGACGAACGACGACGCCATTTCAAGTGCCGCGGTGAAATCCAAAACGGCACACGCGGAACAACGTCAACCTTCTTCCAAGGAGTGGCAGAGCCTACGCAACGCGCTGTCCGGTACTCTCGTGCTACCCGGCGATCCCAGTTATCCGATCGATAGCCTCCTCTACAACTCGAAGTTCGCCAAACTTCATCCCGCCGCCATCGCGTATTGCGCGACTCACGACGACGTGTCGCGCTGCGTCGAATTCACGGCGCTTCACTCACTTTCCGTCGCCGCGCGATCGGGCGGCCACAGTTATGGCGGTTATTCGAGCTGTGCTGGACTAGTCGTCGACGTGAGTCGCCTCAATACCATCGCCGTCAATACGAAGTCCAATGTCGCCACCGTGGGCGCGGGAGCCCGCCTCATCGATGTCTACAACGAGATCGGGTTGCGCGACAGATTATTGCCGGGCGGCTCGTGCCCCAGTGTTGGCATCGCCGGATTGACGCTCGGCGGCGGTATTGGAGTGTTCGGCCGCAAGTTTGGTTTGACCTGCGACAACCTTTCATCGGCCGAAGTGGTGACCGCTTCTGGCAAAAAACTCACCGCGAACCAAAGCGACCACGACGATCTCTTGTGGGCTTGTCGAGGCGGTGGTGGTGGGAACTTCGGTATCGCCACTTCGTTCGAATTCACAGTTCATCCCATGCCTCCCGTCTCGTTGTTCACACTTCGGTATCCGTGGGATTCAGCCGCCGATGTTCTCGAGGCCTGGCAGTATTGGATCACGACGTTGCCCGACGAATTGTGGTCGAACTGCCAGCTCTTGACCCAAGGCGCTAATGGGTTCCTTCTCCAGGTAAGTGGCGTTCTCTGTGGCACGCCAGATCAACTCACGAGTCTGCTGGCACCTCTGCACGCAAGCATCGGTAGCGCGCCTTCAGCGACGTTCATCGGCACGAATGAGTACATGCAAGCCATGATGATCGAAGCTGGTTGTTCCGGACTTACTGTCGCGTCGTGTCATCTCGATACGGTCAATCCCCAGGGGACACTCAGCCGAGAGGCGTACAGTGCGAAATCGAGTTATCTTGACGCCCCCTCTTCAAGTGACCACGCAACACTCCTCGTGCAGGCGGTCGAGATGCTCCACAGCGATGCGCCCAACGTTGGTGGAGGGCTCGCGTTCGACGCGTACGGAGGCGCCATCAACCGCGTGCGTGCGAACGAAACAGCCTTCGTCCATCGCGACAAGTTGGCGTGCATCCAGGCAACGTACTCCTGGTCGCCGTACACGTCCCAGTCCGAGATCGACGCCGGGCGCCGCTGGCTGGCGTGGCTGCAATCGGACGTATTCAATGCCAGCACAGGCGCTTACCAGAACTACATTGATCCGACACTCGCCGACTGGCGTACGGCGTATTACGGAGGCAATCTGGATCGGCTCGCCAAGATCAAGCGGCGTTACGATCCGCACGACCATTTCTCGTTCGCGCAGTCAATTCCGCGTCACCTTTAGAAGAATGGCTCGATCGTGTGCGCCACGACCTCGGTTATGGGAGAGTCGGACTTTGATTCTTACCCGCCGCAACCGTTCAAGGAGAAGATGAAGTGCGCAAGGTAATCGCCTACCAATTGTTGTCACTCGACGGTGTCGCCGAGGACCCGGATGAGTTCTTCACTGATTTCGATGACGTATTGGAGGAGAACCTCGGGCGCGTCATTGCCGCCCAAGACACCGTGCTTCTCGGTCGCAGTACCTACGATGAATGGGCCCAGTTCTGGCCGAACAGTGATATCGAACCCTTCGCGAGATTCATCAACAACGTCGAGAAGTTCGTGGCAACTTCGACCACGCCTCCGCAGACGTGGCGGAATTCCACGGTCGTCAACAGCGACTTCCTCGCGTTCGTCACCGAACTAAAGCGCCGCCCTGGTGACGACATTGGACTGCACGGAAGCATCGCCTTGACTCAGTCGCTTTTAGGAGTTGGACTCGTGGACGAATTACGGCTCGTCATCGCCCCAGCCCTGCAGATACGCGGACGCAAGCTTTTTGACAAGGCTCCTTCGGCGAAACTGACGCTGACACGCCACGCCGCTTCGCCCGGGGGGTACCTCATGCTCGACTTCAACTATGGAAGGTGAGTTGTGGCA